>JAZGDP010000193.1:0-3391 GCA_036477885.1 Dehalococcoidia bacterium | reverse complement strand
CCGAGGCAAAGAGAAGCTCCAGGATAGCGGCATCCCTCCGCTCCACCGGGCCGTCTCCTTGCAGCATATCGAGCATCTCGATCACCATTTCTTCCTCTACGACCTTGAGTAATCTCAGTTCCCGCTTGCCGGCGTGTAGCCCTTCTGCCGGGTTATTAGGCAGCATCACTAGCTTTATGAGACGGACAGTGCCCCCCAATTTGCCAATAGGCCAGAAGTGGCCATTCCGTTCTCCAAGCTATCTAGTATTGGACTTTCCGAAAGGGCACCTCCCTTTAGTTCTCGATCATCGATAAAGGGATGGATACCATAGGCCCCGCCATCCACGGGGAGCTCAAGGGGATGAGGGAGACCGTGGAGAAGGTGGTAACAGGGAGGCCTGGGACCATTCCAATCGCCCGGCTGCCCCTATCCCCGGAGCAACACGCCGCCACGGCCGAGGTCCTAGAGATGGAGGAGCAGCTCAGGGGACTCTCCACGGGGTCCGAGGGCTAGTCCGTGGAGGTTTCCTCCTGGTCCAGTGGAGATCGAGGGGCGGCCTAGACGATTATCCATGGAGGCCAGGGGCTAATCCGTGGAGGTTTCCTCCTGGTCCAGTGGAGATCGAGGGGCGGCCTAGAGGATTATCCGTGGAGCCCGGGGGCTAATCCCCCGGTGGTCGCCCCGTTGAACAAGGGGGCATAAGAAAAAGCTATAATCCCCCCAGGCAAGCGCCTTATAACGTTAAATTAACGTTTATCGCTAAGCATATGCCTCCACTGGCGCCAGTCCTTTACCCCGTAACCTCCCCCGTCATTGACGCCTCAAAAAGGTCCGCACCTCCAAGATCTGCTCTGGGGATAGCTTACTCACCGTCAAGCTAGACCCTTGCTCCTCAAGTCTCGCCTTGAGGCCCCAAAGACAATCGACGCAGATAGCCGCTACCTCCTCTTTCCTAACCCCCGTGGCCCTAACACCACTTCTCGATACCCAGACCTCATCACCGCATTCACTGCATCGATCAAGATATGAGATGGAGTGGGGAACGGGCAGGTCGCTTCTCTTCATAACGATAAGTTGAGTTTTTATCATTCACTATCCCCGCCTTCCTAGCCTGCCTTATTCAATATGGGTAGGCCATCTCCCATAGACCCCGCCGGCTGGCGGGGTTTCGGCTACGCAGCCTTCGGCTCCCGGCCCTCCAGCCTGCCGACAGCGTCGGCAAAGGCCTTCAGCCCCCGGGACACACGATCGAGGATGCTCCCGAAGGTGTTGGTGATGTTGAACCTGATGTTCACCGCATCGCCACCGTCGTCATCCTCGACGTAGCTCACGTGTAAAAGGGTCCGCTCCTTCACTTTACTTCACCTCCTTTCCTGGCCTCCTTGGTACAGGTGTCAATTCAAGGACGTCCACCGCTACACTTGGTGGCCCACCACTTATTTAGCATGGCTCTCCCTCCTTTGCGAATGCTGGTTTCTCCATCTTTAGCCTCCATTGACGATTCCCTCTTCGACAGCTTATAATATCGCTACGGGGGTTTTCGTTCATTTCCCCCGTGCCTCCTTGAGGGTCGGCAACGCCCTATGCCCTCAAGTGGTTCCTCATGCTTTTTGGGCTTCTTTTGGCCCCACCCTTCTCCTCCGCCTTGAGAGCCGCTAAGGCATAAGCCGTTGATAGCTCCTCACTCCAGAAGGAAGGGGTGTAGGATCTCAGGAACCCTTTACGGCCCCTATGGAAATCCACTATGAAGGCCCAGCGCCGGGGGTCTCCCTTGCAACCGGCGAAGCGGTCAAAGGCCTCCTGGATCTCCGGCCTCAGTTCGGGTCTAGCAAATCTAATATGCAGGAGGGAGGGCTGCTTGAATATAACCAGGTCGGGGTCCATTACCAGGCCCACGTCGATCTGGCGACTATGCTGGCTAATGGAGATGAGCAGGTGCCCATACTGGCCGACGATAGCCAGTAGCTTGATCCACTCCTTGTTTGTCTCACTCTGGTGGTCCCTGGCGATAACCTCTCGGGCCATCTCATCTGCCACGATGATGTAGCCCCGTAGCCTCTCCAATGCCTCTGTGGAATCAGCAAACTTCACCCATGAGGGCAAGAGATGCCTCAGCTTCTTAGGGAACTTGTACGCCACCACTGGGCGATCAGACTTCCTGTGCATCCACTCCGCCAGTCCCCAAGCACACCTGGTCTTACCCTTCCGACGGAAGCCGTAATACTGTATTACGCCATCACGGGGTATGGCCCGAAGCCAGCTAGGGAACTCCTTATCCTGTTTTCTACGCTTAGTGCCCATCTTCACCTACCTTCCAGATACAGGTGGCCCCCGGTAATAACATTGTCTTACCAGGGGCCACCTCTCTTCACATCGAGCCCCCTACCTTCTGCAGGTAGGGCAGAGCTGACTGTGAGTCTCCTCATGGGCAAAGCGGCCGGCCGCCAACTGAGCCCTATAGACCGCTTGGCCTCCATCAGCGGCGTGGCTGGATGCCCAGGTAATGAGATTCATCATCTCCCACGCGTTGGTAGGGGGCTGCTCCAGCGCCCTGGCCCTTACGGCAACCGCCACCTGCCGGTCCAGCCCTGACTCCCTTAGCAGAGCCTCCAAGATGGAAGCCCTCTGGCTGGGGGCTATCCTCTCCTGCCGCATGGCCTGCCACCGCTGGCTCACCCGGTCGATGGACTTGTAGGCCGCCGATATGCTTCGGCGAAACCACTGCCACACATCATCGCCCTCGCCACCTTCCCCATAAGAAAACCGCCTCTCCACCTCCATATCAGTGGCCCCATTGGTGCAAATCAGCCTCATGGCATAGGACTGGACGAGGGGTTGGATGGTGCCGAAGGGGGACAACTGAACTAAGGCCCCAGCCCTCACCAGGTCACCCTTGGCTACCGCCCTCTCCTCAACGCCCACGGTCTCCAGCTGGATGCCATGCTTGGGTAGCTCTAATATGCGGTGGAAGTCGGCTCCATCTACCCGCTTCTCGATGGTCTTGAGGGTTCGCTCGGGATCCATCGCAGGATACTGGCTGCGGGTAAGCTCCACCACCTGGCCCTCTTTCACCAGGAGAGTGCCCTGCCTCTTGTGATCCAGTACCTCTGTAGCCGCTCTGGCAAAGGTCTGGGGGGTGAGGTTCTTGGCCAGGGACTCGGAGATCCCCGTATAGACCAGAAGGCTCTCTATCCCTTCAGGGGCCAGGGCTATCGAGCGGCCCCTACCAGAGCGTATGGCAAGAGTCTGCTCACCGGCGATGATACGGGCGTCTCGGGGGTCGAAGTCCCGGGCCCGCACACCCCTAAACTTGGGAGCTATTTGCTCCAACACCTGTTCGGTATTCACTTTTTCACCTCCTTTCTTTTAAGCATTCCATTGAACTCTTTAACCACGCTTAAAGAATTTG
>JAZGDP010000192.1:0-4341 GCA_036477885.1 Dehalococcoidia bacterium | reverse complement strand
CTTCACCGAGGTGACTCCCTCACCCACCTTCTCCACCACCCCCGCCCCCTCGTGGCCCAGCACCACCGGAAGGGGGGCAAGGCCCCAATTGCGCCACTCTCCCTTAATCTCCCTATAATCGCTGTGGCATACGCCACTGGCTCCCATCTTAACCAGAACCTCCCCTGACAGAGGCTCATCCAATTCCAGGTCCTCAACCTTAAGGGGCGCGTTATATTCATACAAAACCGCTGCTTTCATCTGGAACCTCCCCTTCAATATGATGGGTAATTATAGCATAGGACCTTAGAGTCGCCAATGTGACAGATTGCCCCCCAGGCAACAATGGGCTATACTTTAAACACAATATTAATTACCTAGTCTCTGCTGGAGAAAAAGTGGATTTAGCCGATCTTCTAACCAAGATTAAAGGGCATCTGCCTCCGGAGAAGTTAAAGCTGGTGGAGGAGGCTTATCACTTCGCTGCTCGCTGCCACGATGGACAGCTTAGAGCATCAGGGGAGCCCTATTTTGAGCACCCCCTCCACGCCGCCCTGTTTTTGGCAGACCTGCAATTGGATGCCACCTCTATAGCCGCTGCCCTGCTCCACGATGTCACCGAGGACTGCGGCATTCCCTTGACAGAGCTGGAGGAGAGGTTCGGGCCAGAGGTAAGCAAGCTGGTGGACGGAACCACCAAGCTGAGCAAGCTGGAGGAGCGAACAACCAAGTTTGAACCTAGAGATAATGGGGCAAGGGAAGAAGCTAAAGAGCAAGCTAGGAATATCCGGAAGATGCTGGTGGCCATGGCCGAGGATATTAGGGTGGTATTAATAAAGATGGCCGATCGTTTGCACAATATGAATACCCTCAAGGCCTTGCCTCCCGATAAACGCATTCAAATAGCCAGGGAGACCCTGGATATATATGCTCCCCTAGCCCACCGCTTAGGCATGTCTCAACTGGAGTGGCAACTGGAGGACTTGGCCTTCCGCTATTTGCAACCCGAAAAATATCGGGAATTTGCCCATTTAGTAGCTACCAACAGGAAATCCAGGGAGAAATATATCGCCCAGATTAGTCGTATCCTGAAAGAGGAGCTTAAGAAGACAGGAATAACGGCCGATGTCACAGGAAGACCTAAGCATATTTACAGCATATATGAGAAGGCCCAGAGATATGCATCCCAAGGCAAAGATTTCCAGCAGATTTATGACCTCTTCGCCCTGCGGGTCCTGGTGGACGAGGTAAAGGATTGCTACAGCGCCTTGGGAGTGGTACACACCCTATGGCCCCCTGTCCCCGGACAGTTCGATGATTACATAGCCAATTCCAGGGAAACTATGTACCAGTCCCTTCACACCACCGTCATGTGCTTGGGCGGAACGCCCCTGGAGATACAGATCCGCACCCATGAGATGCATTATGCTGCCGAATACGGTGTGGCTGCTCACTGGCGCTACAAGGAGGGAATAAAGGAGGACCCTCGCTTCGAGGAGAGGATCACCTGGCTAAGGCAGCTTCTGGAATGGCAAAAGGAGATGGTGGAGGCGGAGGATTTCCTGGAATCGGTGAAGACGGACATATTCCAGGATCAGGTCTTCGTCTACACCCCTAAAGGCGAGGTGAAGGAGATGCCCTCAGGCTCCACACCCATAGACTTCGCCTATCGAATTCATACCGATATAGGGCACCGCTGTATAGGGGCCAAGGTGAACGGTAAACTGATATCCCTGGATTATCAGCTCCATAACGGAGATACAGTAGAGATAGTCGCCAGCAAGACCAAAAGAGGCCCTAGCCTTGACTGGCTAAATCCCCATCTGAGCTATGTGCAGACGGCCCATGCTAGGGAGAAGATAAAGCAATGGTTCAGAAAGCAGGAACGCTCGGAGAATATTCAGCGGGGCAGAGAGCTATTGGGAAAGGAGTTTAAACGCTTGAGCATCAGCGTTCAGGAGGAGGAGCTGGCCCACCTCTTCAAGTACGATAGCGTGGATGAATTTCTGGCCTCTCTGGGATCGGGAGGGATAACTATCCATCAGATAGCTAACAAGCTCACCGTCCAGGAGGATCCCCAGGCAACTCTTCAGGCACCTCCTACCCAGAAGCTATCACCAGCGGGGGTAGAGGTATTGGGGGTGGGAAACCTCCTCACTCATTTGGCCCAATGCTGTAATCCATTACCGGGCGATGATATCGTCGGTTTCATTACTCGAACCCAAGGCATTACGATACACAAATCGGCCTGTACCAATGTATTACATCAGAAAGAAAGGGAGAGAATAGTCCAGGTAAACTGGGGCTCCACAAAGCAGGGATATCCCGTGAGAATATGCATTCAAGCTTGGGACAGAGTGGGCCTACTCCGAGATATCACCACCGTAGTGTCGGCGGAAAAGGTAAATATCGGCGGTATCACCAGTATCAATCACGAAGACGGCACCGTCTCCGAATACCTAACCTTACACACTACCGGCATCGAGCAGCTCAGCCGTCTACTATCCAAGCTGGAGAGGGTACGTAACGTTTTCAGCGTAACCCGAACTACCCTAACAGCTCCAAGCCAAAAGCCGGGATAAAAGGAAACTCATAATGAACAGGAGGCTAGTCATTGCCTAAATTAGATTCAGCCCAAAAGGCCGCCAAGGTGTCGTTGAAGAAGAGAATGAGGAACAGAGCTACCCATAGCGCCCTCAAGACCTACCTAACTAAAACACAAGCTATCCTAAAATCCAGCGACATCTCAGCGGCCCAAACATCCGTTTTAGAAGCAGTAAAAGCCCTGGACAAAGCCGCATCCAAGGGGCTTATCCACCCTAATAAAGCGGCTCGCCATAAGTCCAGGCTTATGGTTAAACTCAACGCCGTTAAAGCCACCGCTGAAGCACCCACTAAAAAAAGAAGAGCCCCAAGGAAGAAAACAACGCCTAAAAAGCCCTCACCAAAAGAGTCCACCAAGGGTTGACAACAGATCCCCCAGGGTGTTAAATAATATAGAACACCAGTTCTGCATCATGAAGGAGCCCTGCTCTTTCTAACGGAGGTAGAGCATGAAAAAGCCTATCGCCAAGAGGGAGAACATCCTTAAATTCATCAAGGATTTCATCGATAGGAACGAATATCCTCCCACGGTGAGGGATATTCAAGGGGGCTGTCAGATCAGCTCCACCTCGGTGGTGGACTATAACCTTAAAGCCCTGGAGAGGGAGGGATTGATTCGGCGACACCGAGATATATCCCGCGGCATAGAGATTCTGGGCGAGGGTAGAGATAAAGGTAAAACCATGCTAGTACCCCTGATAGGCAACATCGCAGCAGGCGAGCCTATACCCATACCCGGAGAGGATACTTGGACCTCCCCAGAGTGGGAAACCGTACCCATACCCAGGGAGATGGTGCGGGGAAAGGATGATATCTATGCCCTCAGGGTAAAGGGAACCTCCATGATCGACGCCTTCATCGATGACGGCGACATAGTTTTGATGCAGCCCACAGATACTGCGGAAGATGGAGAGTTGGTGGCAGCGTGGCTAAAGCTGGAGAACGAGACCACCCTTAAAAAGTTCTACAAGGATAGGGAATGCATACGTCTCCAGCCCGCCAACCCTGATATGAAGCCCATCTACGTCAAGCCGGGGAATTTGGCTGTCCAGGGAAAAGTTGTGGGCGTGATCAGACAGATATCTTGAGTAAAAACCAAGATATCACAAAATCAAAATAAGCCAAGAGATGTCTTCCTCAAATTGTATTCGAGACTCTATTAAAGCACACCATCGTCCCTGTGGAACGATGGTGTGCTTATTTACAAAGGAGTTCGACTAATCGGCCGAGGGTAAAGGCTTAGGTTGTTGCAGGGTCATCTCCTGCTCACAACAGATTACGGCCCCCTCCCCGGCCTTAGTGCATAGTACCTGAGTATTACAAACTTCACATACGAACCTTTTACCCAGTTGATTTGCCATAGAAAACCACCCCTATTTTATGGTTAGATTTTCGGCCTATTGTCTCTATTAAAGCTTAGAGCATAACCTATTATCTCTGAAATTGAGCCGCTTCACATATAGGCTCTACTTTTTCAGCACCATCTCTTGTCCGCAGCACACCATAGTGCCGTTGCCCCCTCGAGTAACAATGAATTCCGAGCCACACTTGGTGCACATATATCTCTTACCGGTCTGATTGGCCAATGCTCTTCAACCCCCGATACACTAGTGATTTTCGCCACGAAGTGTCCGTATTATAGCCAAATCATGTCACCTCGTCAACCTTTTTGAAAGAGCTTTTAAAGCCGTAAAGCCTATGGCGTGGTGTAGTAAATTTTATGACAGGCGCCGGGGGCGGGCGGGTGGGATGATCACA
>JAZGDP010000191.1:0-5405 GCA_036477885.1 Dehalococcoidia bacterium | reverse complement strand
GTCATTCTGAGCGTAGCTATGAAATGTCATTCTGAGCGTAGCTATGAAATGTCATTCTGAGCGTAGCGAAGAATCTATTGTAGCAGTGTTAGACCCCTCGCTTCCTCAGGGTGACAGAGAGGGTCTAGCTGATAAAATAGAGCTTAACGGCTATTTTAGTGTAAGGCTGGAGAGATGTTTAAGAAGATAAACCACGTGGCTCTGGTAGTGAAGGACATCGAAGAGACCATGGCCTTTTATCAGATGGTATTCAATCTTCCTTCCGCCCCAGTGAAGGATATACCGGACCAGGGGGTTAAGGGGGCCCTGGTGCCGGCCTGGAACACTCAGATTGAGTTCATCCAACCCATAACCCCAGACACCGGGGTGGCTCGGTTCCTGGAGAAACGAGGGGAGGGCCTCCATCATGTCTGCTTCGAGGTGGACAACATAGTAGAGGAGCTGGCACGCCTGGAGGCCAAGGGGTTCCGCTTGATTGATAAGACGCCCCGCAGGGGCTTAGCGGGCATGATAGCCTTCATCCATCCCAGCTCCACCAAGGGGGTATTAATAGAGCTGGCCCAGCCTGTATAATTACCATGCTTCAGTAAGGGCTATCTAGCCATAAGATGAGCGATTCTCTATGAACCATAAAGAGGTAATGCATGAAGTTCGGCCTGTTTAACCTGCTGCAGTGTCCAGAGGGTAAGAACACCTCAGATATATTTAAAGAGGAACTGGAGCAGATCCAGTACGCCGAAAACCTGGCCATCATAGGTGATCCCGACCATTGTGTGGAGAGGTTAAAGACGGCCGAGAGTGAGTTCGGGGTGAATTATGTCGTATTTCACATGAACTTTGGGGGTATCAGTCCGGAACATGTTATGGACTCCCTTAGACTTTTCGCTAAATATGTGATGCCGGAGTTCAAAGATGGAACAGGCTAATACAGAAAAGAGGATAATCCGAGTCCTGGTAGCCAAGCCGGGGCTGGACGGCCATGACAGGGGGGCCAAAGTCATTGCCCGGGCCTTGAGAGACGCCGGGATGGAGGTCATCTATACCGGGATTCGCCAGACACCCCAGATGATAGCCGAGTCGGCGGTGCAGGAGGATGTGGATGTGATAGGTCTCAGCATTTTATCGGGGGCCCATCTTGAGCTCTTACCTCTGATTACCAAGGAGCTTAAGGAGAGAGGGCTGGAGGATGTGATGATAGTGGTAGGGGGTATTATCCCCGAGGAGGACTACCCAGCCCTTGAGGAGATGGGCATAAAGGGAATTTTCGGCCCCGGCACCTCCACTCGGGAGATCATCGACTTCATTCAGAAAGCAGTAGCAGAGAAGGATAAGAGGGGTTAATTGACTCCTCCTTTCTACCTATGGTAGGATTTAATGGCTATCAGGTGAGGGAGGAGCGTAGCTCAGTTGGAAGAGCACCGGTCTCCAAAACCGGCGGTCGCGGGTTCGAATCCTGCCGCTCCTGCCAAATATCGTAGCTAAAAAGGGCTCAAAAAGAGCCTGTGTCACCCGTATTAAGGCCTCCACAGTTAATCGACTTCTGATTCATGAAGCTAGCTATTCCCTACTCCTCCCCTCCACCCCCTAAACTATAAAGATCATGGGAGAAAGCCTTGTTAATAGGAGCGACCCCACGGGGCAGGCAGGGCGGGAAAGAAAAGGTACGCCTTTGTGGCGAACACAGATTGACATTACAAAATGGGGCTCCATGGGGCTCCAAGTTTGAAATGCTCTAGCTCAAAGTGTTTAGCAAAAGGCTTAACTTTGAGTGCCACTAATGCTAGCGAGTTCTATCTCTCCCACCCACCCCAGGTGGTGCCCTGAGAGCTAATACGCACTGATACCCCAAAAGAGAAAGTCCTCTATAGTAAGAACAGCGCTACGGGACGGGCAGGGAGGGAAAGAAAAGGTACACATTTGCAGCTGACATAGGTTTGAATTGTTGTCAGACTTCACTCAAAGGATTTATACTTCCCATAAAGGCAAAGCATTGGGCTACTTTCGATGTATAGAGATACTATTGCAGCCATAGCCACCCCTTTGGGTCAGGGAGGCATAGGGATCATTCGCCTCAGCGGAGAGGAGGCTCGAGCCATAGTGGAGAGTGTATTTAACCACTCCCTAGCCCACCGCCGACTGGTTTATGGCCACATCTCAGACCCCAAGGACGGGACAGTGGTGGACGAGGTGATGGTGGCCTATATGAAGGCACCCCAAAGCTACACTCGCGAGGATGTGGTAGAGATCTACGGCCACGGCGGACCCCTGCCCTTACAACGGACCCTCGAAACCGTATTAGGCTGTGGAGCCAGGCTGGCCAATCCTGGGGAGTTCACCCTGAGGGCCTTCCTCAACGGTAGAATAGATTTGGTACAGGCTGAGGCGGTGTTGGACGTAATACAGGCCAAGACGGCGGCCAGCCTACGCATGGCTATGGATGGCGTTAGCGGCCGCCTCTCAGAGCCGCTGAAGGCCTTGAGGGGTGATCTGATGTCTATTCTGGCCCATCTCACCGCTCGCATAGATTTCCCGGAGGATGATGTACCCCCCGAGGACGTTTTAGAGCCCCTTCGCCAGGCCCGCACCGCCCTGGACCAACTAATCGTCTCTGCCGATGCCGGCATCATCTATCGCTACGGAGTGCGTACCGCTATCGTGGGGCGTCCCAACGTGGGCAAATCCAGCCTGCTGAATCGACTGCTGGGGCAGAGCCGAGCCATCGTCACCCCCACCCCCGGCACTACTAGAGATACCCTGGAGGAGGTGGTGAACATAAAGGGGATACCCTTTGTGCTGGTGGACACCGCCGGCCTGGCCGAGACGAAGGATGTGGTGGAGCACCTGGGGGTAGAACGCACCAGGAGAGCCATGGAGCAGGCCGACCTTTTACTGATGGTGTTAGACACCAGCGAACTCCTCACCTCCACCGACAGGGAGATAGCTGCCCTTCTGAAGGGTAGGCAGGTGGTGATGGTGGCTAACAAGGGAGACCTACCCCGCCAAGCTCCCCTAGAGGAGCTGCCCTGGAAGCCTATCATAGCCTCCGCCCTGACGGGGGAGGGTATGGAGGCGGTGGAACAGGAGATGGTGCAAACGGTCTTGGGGGGAAGCGTGGTTAGCTCCGATGGCCTAATGGTTAGCAATCCCAGACACAAGACGGCTCTACAGCGAACTCAAGAGCATCTGGCCCAGGCGGAGAAGAGCCTGCTTACCCAGATGCCCGATGACTTCGTGACCATAGACCTCACCGCCGCCCTCAACGCCCTGGGGGAGATCACCGGCGAAACGGTGACCGAGGAGCTTCTGGATACCATCTTCAGCAAGTTCTGCATCGGTAAATAGATTAGCCTCCTGCTTGTGCACCCTATTTTACACCTAAGGACGCCTCAGAATGCCTACGTGGTTAGCTCTGCAAAGGTATCTCTCCCACCCACCCGCCCCCGAGAGGTCTTCAAGGGGGCTCCGCCCCCTTAGACCCCCTTGAGTGGGGAGTACGATAGCTGGCCAGGGCAGCACCATGGGGGGGGAGGGAGGGAATAAAATCGTTAGCATTGGCGGCGTTTAGAGGTAGCTTTTATACATAGAGGGTTTGGAGTTCAAACCCTTCCTTAATGCAAGGGCTGGTTCTTTAGCATTGTAATCTACACTAGCCTGGGACGCCGACGCCTTCCTCCCATCCTATTCGCCACCGTGGTTCTTCCACACGTCCCACATCAGGATCGCTGGCCATATGGTGGCGATAGCAGCCCAACTAGCCGCCGCAAAGTTGTCTACTAGGAGATATACGACAAAGGCCGCTAGTCCTCCCAACACCCCAACGGCGGGAACTGTCAGCTTTAAGGCCATTGCCTCCCTCCTCCCTTCAGACCGTGGATGATCACTTCAGGACATATTAAGGACAGTATAAGACCTCTAAAAAGTTGAGGTGCCTCTCCTCCCCGAGACCCAATATAAACAGGCTCCTCTTGGGCCTTTTTACCCGATATTATAGCAAAGCCGCCGCTCACGGTAGCCAAAAAGCTAGGCGGCCAGTTTTGTGGCTGGCCGCCATAATCCCGCGCCGATCTCTGGTTCCCATTATTCATCTGCCATCCCTGTTACAGGCGCTTAATCACTTGGCAATGTGGTGCAATCGAGGGTTGTTCCGTACAGTGCGTTAATCCCCAGCCTGTCGCCGCAGCCCAGGGTTCTAGGCCCTCTATTGCCCGTCTGGGCCGAAAAGAACATAGTTAAGCGCTTAGCCTCGGAGTCGTGGATATGGTCCAAGCCTGTTACGTGGCCCGCTTCATGGGCAACCATAGCCTGAAGATCGAACTGGCCGCCTGCGCCGGAGTTGCTCCAGTCCTCCGACGAATCAAAGGTTATGGTAAAACCCTCGATCTCCTTCGTCACCGGATTACGGCAGACGTTGGTCTTCCCCAAGATACCTCCAGTACCATCGATGGCCGCCCAGGACACGCTACTGGTGCCGCCGCATGGATTGGTGTCGCCCACGGCAACGATACTGTAGGTAAAGCCCGCGATTTCCCAGGCATTAAAACCCGCATCTACAGCAGCCAGGGCAGCCATGACATCATCACTGTCTATATAGCCGTCGTCATCCACATCGCCGCTGCCGGCGGTGTTCACGGCAAACTTTACATCTACTGTTCCAGCGGGCCAGCGGCTGATACCGTCCATGCCCAGCCTGAAATCCTGAGCCTTGTCGGTAGTCTTGTAGGGTGGTGTGTATCGGACAGCGGCGACTGTAAACAGCGTCAAGAGTCCAACCACACAAACAATCGCTATCTTCGTCGCCCTTGATCGTCTAAGGTCTTCAAGGGTTAAGCGTTTCTTTGGCTCCCAGTAAGTACTCGCCATCCCTGGTACAGGCGCAAAACCCCTCACTCTGTTAGTTATGGAAATAGGTAATGTTCAGCAGAGCTTAACCGAATAAAGTTGGCCTAAAAAGCAACGTGTAGCCTATCACTAGAAAAACAACAAGGAAAAACCGTTTCATACCATCACCCCCGGGTATGAAAGAATAACTATTAGTTCGCCCTATACTGTAATCCCATGCTACTCAGGGGTTAGCTGCATGTCAAGGCCCTATACTTAACATTGCTTAACGTTAGCTACATCTTTTTCAGGTAATTTGCCATAAGCTCACGCTAATCCAGGGAACCTCCTGACCCTGCCGAAGGAGAACCCCTGAGCCTGTCGAAGGGAAGCTCTCGCCATTAGCGACTGGAAAAGAGAAGGGCCCCGATTTAATCGGGGCCCCTTTGTTTCACCTATTTAGCCTATCCTTGCTTACTTACATGTTCCGTTAATCTTGCTAGCAGCCATCATCGTTCCTATTCGGGCCCTTACAAGGAGGTGGGCCACCGCCATTCTCCTCGCCGCCGGCAGACGCCAGGCTAAGG
>JAZGDP010000190.1:0-7431 GCA_036477885.1 Dehalococcoidia bacterium | reverse complement strand
AGCAGATAGCAGACATACGCACAGTAGGGAACCTTAAACCCAGGGTACAACTCTTCGGTAACGCATGCGCCGCCTACTATGTTTTGGCGCTCCAATACCAGGACGGAGAGCCCGTCCTTGGCCAGGTATCCTGCCGTGACCAAGCCGTTGTGGCCCCCGCCGATGATAACTGCATCATAGTCCGTCTGAGTCAAGAGTCTGCCCTTATCCCACAGAAAATGAGCATCTACTCAGTCTTTTATCTATTTAAACTATTATACGAAATTGGGAGAAGCTTGGATTTATTGCCTGGCTCTTATGCTGCTTGTGCAACCCCAGAGCTAAAGGCAGGGAATTTCACCCTCTGGCTATTCCTCTGTAAAGGAGCAAATATGGCTGGATGATTAGAATTGGGCTATCTGGGGTATCTTGTCTGCCCAGGGCCTGGCTTGCTCGAAGGCGGCGCAGGCTTTAAGCACGGTAACCTCGTCTCCCCATCTACCTATTACTTGCAGTGCCACGGGCAGTCCATCGGAGGAGAAGCCGCAGGGCACGCTGGCCGCGGGCTGGCCCGTAACATTCCACAAGGTCATTAAGGGAGCCACTCCCCAATCAGGGTCAACTACCTCGCCCTCGATCTCTACACTTTTAGCCTCCACGGGGAAAGCGGTGATGGCATTGGTGGGGGTGAGCAGGATATCGTACTCCTCGAAGAAATCCGCCATCTGCGCCTTGAGACGAAACATCTCTCGAAGGGCGTCCGAATATTCCGCCCCTGTTACTTTTCGCCCCTCCTCCAGGGTCTCCAGCGTAAGAGGCATCAGGTCATGGGCGTGGTCTTTGAGGAGATGCTTTTTAGCCGCGAATTCATCCGCAAAATGGATAGGTAGCGCTGTGTTTAAGGGATTCTCGAGGGAGAGATTGGCATCCTCCACAACACAGCCCAAAGACTCGAAGACATGGGCGGCGGCCTCGGTCAGCGAACGCACCTCTGGGTCCACCTTGGCAAAGCCCAGGTCTGCGCTCCACGCTATCTTGAGCTTTGGAGGAGGGCCGTCAAGGGCTGCTACAAAATCTGGTGGCTCCTCCCTTAGACTCATGGGATCGCGGCGGTCATGGCCTGCCATGGCATTGAGCATGAGGGCTGTATCTCGGACAGTGCGGGTGATAGGACCTGTATTCAAAAACAGGGGCCAATCTATCAGGCAGGGCCATAGAGGTATGAGACCATGAGTGGGCATTAGGCCGAACACCCCGCAGAACCCAGCGGGATTACGAATGGAGCCGCCGGCATCGCCGCCTGTGGATAGAGGAGCTAGCCCAGTGGCGATAGCAGCGGCTGACCCGCCGCTCGAGCCTCCGCTGCTGCGTTCCAGGTTCCAGGGGGTGGGGCAAGGGTCCCGAAGGCGATTATAGGTATCCCCAGCAAAGGCGAACTCCGGGAGATTGGACTTGCCCAACATGATTGTCCCAGCAGCACGCAGTCGCTCTACTACAATGGAGTCCTCATCGGGCACAAAATTCTTGTAAACCAGGGAGCCTAGAGTGGTGCGAATGCCTTTGGTATATTCAGCATCCTTTATAGCTATAGGCACGCCATGAAGGGGAGGGAGCTCCTTTTGGGTGACGAGGGCCTTCTCGGCGGCCAATGCCGCCGCTCTGGCCTCTGATTCCGTCACCGTAAGAAAGGCATTGAGCTTGGGGTTGAGGATGCTGATGCGTTCTAAAAAGCAGTCCACCAGCTCCACCGGAGAGAGCTCCTTGCTCCTGATGAGTTGGGCCAGTTTATAAGCTGGGGTAAAAGCTAAACCGAGATCCGACATAAATCACCTCCTAGGTGTTCTTTAAAACTACAAAAACAGGGCTTCTTTCTGCTATACTTTATTTCTAGGTTCCCCTTTCTGTCAAGGCTATTTGCAGCCTGTATTGCCTTAGAAGGAAACCTTTTAGGTAGAATTTTCGTATATAATTATATGTGAGTATATCTTAGCGCGTCTCGTCTCGGGCCTTAAACCATGGAATATGGGTGGCTAAAAGACGAACAGATAATCAGACTTATCGTTCAGGGCGATAAGGAGGCTCTGGGCGCCTTATACGATCGGTATGGACGCGCCGTTTACTCTCTTTCGTTAAGGATTATGGAGGATAAAGGCATGGCGGAGGAGATAACTCAAGAGGTGTTCTTAACGGCCTGGGCAAGGGCCGATACCTTTCATATGCAAAAGGGCAAGTTCCTAAGCTGGCTTTTGACTATAACTCACAACAAAGCCATCGATCAATGGCGGAAACGGCGTCGTTCCCTAGCGCTATCCTTTGACTCGGTGGCGGCCAATGCCTGGACGGCAGGGGAGCAGGGTTTAGAGACCTTGGAAGATTCCCTGAGCAGCGTGGACAGGAAGTATATTCGTGAAGCCGTCGATAGATTACCCGCCCCTCAAAAACAGGTGGTGACCATGGCTTATTTCTATGGCCTGACTCAGTCGGAGATCGCCAGGCAGTTGGGGGCGCCTATTGGAACCGTCAAGACTAGAATGCGTCTGGCCTTTCAAAAATTGAAGGAGAGCTTGATACAGCTGGAAGAGGAACTGAAATCCGATGAATTGTGAGGAAGCTCAGGAATTATTGGCCGCTTTGTCTCTAGGGGCCCTCGACAAGGAGGAAGAGGGGCCATTGATGGCCCATTTGAAGGAATGCAAGGCGTGCCTCAAGGTTTTGCAGGAAAATGGCCGGGTGATGGAGCAGCTTCCTCTAGCGGTGGAATCGGCTTTTCCTTCCCCCGACCTTAGAGGGAGATTGCTGGCTCAGGTAGAGGCTTTGGAAAAGATGGCCTCATCCAAAGTGGGGAAAGCTATGCCTCCCGGAGGTGGGTGGGTCAACGTTTGGTACTGGCTGAGGCACTGGTCTCCTGCCTTTGGTGTTCTGACCTTGCTCATGACGGGCACTGTACTGGGATGGGCTATCTATCTGCAGTTGCAGATGAACACCCTAACGCAGAATGAGGATTCTTTGTTGACCGAAATAAGCGAGCAACGCATGATCTTAAATATAGCGACTTCCGAGGCTCTTACCGTTATAGACCTCGCGGGTACGGAGATGGCTCCTGAGGCCTATGGCAAACTGTTAGTTGATGCCGATAATAACAACGCCGTGTTGGTAACCAGCAAATTAAAGCCCCTTAAGCAGGATCGCGTCTATCAGCTTTGGCTCATTAAAGGCCGACAGCCCTCTAGACCTCAGGACAAGATACGGATCAACGGTGGTACCTTCACTGTGGACGAGCTGGGTCAGGGAGAGCTTATAATCCAGGCACCTGACCCCGTCATCACCTATGGAGACATGGGCATAACTGTGGAACCGGTGGGTGGCAGCATTAGCCCCACCGGCACCAAGGTCTTAGAAATGGCTCCATAGGAATTGTAACTGTGAGGCCTGAAGATTTAGTTCCTTTATGATATAATTCCAACAATGTTTGCCTTTATCTCCGTTTGGGAACCGACTTAGTCAGGGGGGAGGTTATGAGCAAGTTCAGATGGACTAGAGTTACGTTCTCAGCAGCTTTACTTTCCCTTTTACTACTGGTCGCCTTGGTGGCTGCTGCCTGCGCTGAGGAAGAAGAGGCCGCTCCGGCCCCTACCGCCACCTCGCCGATCCCTACCCCTGCCTCCAGCCCGACATCTATTGCCGCGGCAGCCCCCACTCCCACACCAAGGTCGGTGTCCGAAGAGGTGAGGGAGATCCAGATAGACACTTTACAAAGTTTGGCCTTTAACCCCAGCCAAATAGTGGTTGAGCCGGGCGAGACCGTCAAATTCGTCATTACCAACCAGTCTTCCCTTTTGCACACCTTTACTATTGCCATCTCATCGGCCAAGGAGGAGATCCTGGTGGATGTGTCTATGCCGCCGGGAGAGAGCAAGACTGTCACGATTACCTTCCCTGAGGAGCCTGCGCAGCTCTATCTGTTCTGCCGCCCCCATGAATCCTTCGGCATGACAGGCACGGTTCAAGTGGGTGAGGAAGGGTCTCTCACTCCCACACCTACACCAGGCGCAGGTGGCACTAGAACATATTAATTGATTAGGGTACCATTATAGTGTAAAGCCCCGTCTCAAAGAGGCGGGGCCTTACTGTTTAATAAAAGGCCATATGATACACACGCTTGGAAGAGATTTCAAGGGGTTATTCTAAGGCTTAGGCTTAAAAAGATGGCTAGGTGCTGGTGATCCTTGTCTCATCTCTCAGGAAGGTTATCATGCGCTCGGCTATCTCCTCCCCTGCGTCCTCCTGCAAGTAGTGGCCTGCATTGTGCACTACCTGGAACCGTCCGTTAGGGACCATCTTGGCGATGCGCTGCCCCTCCTCTACTTTGAAGGCTATGTCTTTATCGGAAAACATGACTAGGACGGGGACGTCCCACGTCGCTAGTGTCCTGTCGATCTCGGAGACATACTCGTAGTTGGGGTGCTTGGTGCTAGTGGGAATCATGTTGGGGAAGGCGGCGATTCCTGCCCGCATGGCGGCTTTCGGATGGGGCATCTTGTACTGCTCCCTGGCCCTGCTGTCCAAGGGCCGTTTGAACATAAGGCCCCCACCGAACGCCATCTTTCGGAACAGGTCCACCCGCCTTATCAGGAAGCTGGAGAAGCCGCCGCTACGGAACATCAGGCTGAAAAACAGAGGCATTGATATAGGCCCGACCAGGGTATTGAGAATCACCAGGGAGCGAACGTTATCCTGATGGTCGATGGCGTAGCGAAGACCGATGGGCCCACCCCAGTCTTGGCCGACGGTGGTGATGCCTTGTAGCCCCAGCCTTTCGATGAGGCCTGTAACCAGCTCGACGTGCCTTTGTAAGGCGTACACTGACTCTTTAGTGGGTTTGTCCGAGAGGCCGAAACCCATCAGGTCTGGCGCCACGCAACGGTAGCCTGCCGCCACCAGAGGCGGGATCATCTTACGATACAGGTAACTCCATGTAGGTTGGCCGTGGAACATGACAATGGACGGCCCGGACCCTTCATCCACATAATGGAGGCGAACGCCATCTATCTCTTGATAGTTCTCCTTGAATGGATATTCAAAGCGCTCAGCCATGACAACCGCCTAGTAGTTCTGCCTTACCTAATCCTTTATCTCGTCGGTGAAGTCGAATTTCAGCTCGCCGAGGCCCTTCACTACGAATCCCATAGCTATTTTATGTGGCCCTTTATCCAGGGTGATGCCCTTAACGTATATGGTGGTCACCGTGCCCATAGCTAGACTGAAAGGGGTTTCGTGGCTCACCGCCGAGAAGGTGGTCGTTTCAGCATCTATGGTGAAGTAAGAGTCCTGGATGGGAACGTCTTGCTCATCGACCTTAAGGGGTAGCATCCGATGGGCGTATCCCGCCCCCAGGGAATTTTTAATCTGATATTCAAACCCCTCCTCGTTGTTTCGTAGGCTGCCTTTTACATACAGCCTTCTCAGCAGGAATCCTGGTACTGTTATCATCTTCCCTTCCTTTCCTTGGTTGAATTTACGCTGCCTATCCTATGTAGCATGCGGAAAATCTCCTGCTCCGCCTTTACTATTTCAGGGGCGAGGGAGTTTACCTCCCCCATAGCCGAGGCATAGACGTATATCTGGGATGCTCTCTCCACCAATTCGCAAACTGCTAGGGCATCGGTTAGGCTTATGCCTATCCCCACCATGCCGTGATTTCTCAATAGAGCGGCGGTTCTGCCTTCCAGGGCACGGACTGCGTTCCTTGCCAGCTCCTCGCTGGCTGGAAACCCATACTTTGCCGCCCTAATCCCGCCACCCACCATGGCTACCAGCTCGTCTATTATGGGAGGTATCTCCTTCCCTGCCACGGCTAAGGCACTGGCGAATACGGAGTGGGTATGGATGACGGCCTTTATCTCGGGGCGAGCCTTATAGATGGCCAGGTGGGTTAGAGTCTCCGAGGAAGGTATCTGCTCTCCCTCCATCGGCTCCCCCTCGAAGTCGATAATCACGACCTCCTCCTCCTTTAGCATGTCCCAGTGACAGCCACGAGGGGTGATGGCGACAAGACTCTTATCGCCATCCTTGCCGAGATAGAGACTCACGTTTCCGCTGAGGGCATCTACCAGGCCCAGACGGTGCATTTTCTTAGCCGCCTCATGGACTGCCCGTTTCTCTCCTTCCCATCTGCTCATAGGACTCATCTCCTACTTTAACTGGTTGGTTAGTTTATCCAGCTCCCGGGATATGGATAGCCACTGCTGATATGTGTCCTGGTAGCGAACGTGGTTCAGTTCCTGGGGTTCGAGCTTCTCCATAGGGGCCCCCATGGCGTCTACTGCTTCTTCAAGGCTAGCATAGGCCCCTGAGCCTGCAGCGGCACAGAGGGCACAGCCCAGGGCGCTGACCTCGCTAATCTTAGATACCTTTATGGGTATGCCCAGCACATCGGCCACTATCTGATTAAAGAAGGAGTTCCGGGATAACCCTCCTCCCAAACTGACCTCTCTAATCTTGAGGCCCGATACCTCCTCTAACTGCCGGCAGTTGCCCTTGATAGCGAAGGCAAGATTCATGTAAGCGGCACGAATTAATTGTCCCTTCTCAATGTATCCTGCCGTCAGAGGCACTGGAAAGAGGAATCCTCCCAGCCTCACACCCAGGCTCTTGGCATCCATTACCCTTGGCCCCAGAAAAGCGAAGACGGCATCGTCATAGGACTCAGTGGCCTGAGCCCATTGGCCAGCAATAGAGTAGGATTCATCACAGGCATTACCTGTCATCATCTCTACCAGCCACTGTAAGGCGTGGCCTGCCTCGGTGGTGTTGCTCTCCAATATCCACCTCCCCGGCATCAGGTGACATCCGGTCCAGGTTCGGGAGGCTTTATCCAATATGGGACGCGAAGTTACCATCTGAACAGGGGCACTCCACCCTGCTAATATGCCTACCTGAGCCTGACGAATGGCTCCCATCCCTAGAAGCCCGCACTGGGTATCGGCCCCGCCTATAACCACGGGAGTGCCCTCTCGTAGCCCAGTGTGAGACGCCGCCTCCTTGGTAACCGACCCAACGGCGTCGCCGCTATTGCCCAGGGGGGGGAACAGGTTATCAGGCAACCCCAAGAGGCTGAAAAGGGAACAGTTTCGGCAGTTCTTTCTAATGTCCAAGAGGCCTGCTTCGCCGGCGGCGGACCTGTCGCTGGCCACCTCTCCGCCGAGCTTATACAGTATCCACTCACCCAGGGTTAGCACTGTGGCGGCGAGATTAAACGCCTCCGGGCGACTCTTTTGCAGCCATCTTAGCTTAGCCGGGGTGAAAAAAAAGGAGGGCAGATGGCCTGTAATGGAATAGACCTCCTGGCCATGCTCCTCGTCGATGGTTAAGCCCTCCAAGAAGGCTCGAAGGTCGAGGCTAGGGCCAGCGTATAACTCCTTTCCCCTTTTATCCAAGAGCACTATGCCTCCC
>JAZGDP010000019.1:0-3920 GCA_036477885.1 Dehalococcoidia bacterium | reverse complement strand
GGATCACGTGATTCTAGCAACCGGGTATAGGGTGGACGTGAGTAAAGTCCCTTACCTCGGCAATGAATGTGCACTGCCCGGCTTGCAAACGGCCGATGGCTTTCCCGTCTTAGATGAGGCCTTTCAGTGCAGCATTTCCGGCCTTTTCTTTGCGGGACCAGTTGCTGCCAGAGATTTTGGGCCCTTCTTCGGCTTTGTTATAGGCGGCCCCGCAGCAGCGAAGCTCATCGTCGAGAGGATAGGATAACACTACTAACAAATCATCGAGGAACTGTTCCATAAAGAGGACTGTCTTAAGTAAAGAGGCCTAAGGAGTGGGCTGGGAGGGAAAGAAAAGGTAGGCATATGCGGCGAGCATACGCAGCTCTTTTTAAAAGGCATACTTGTTAGTATACTTATTCCGCTAAATGTATTTATCGCTCCTGCCTACCCCGGTAAGTTGCACAAGATAGTATAGAATCGAGAGCAGGCACTACTAACGTCAGGAGGTGAACGTGGTCACGTTGCAAGAAAAGATAGATAGCCGTGAGGTCATTATCCTCGATGGTGCTATAGGCACGGAGCTCGAGCGAATGGGGGTGCCGATGGACGATGCGGCCTGGTGTGCCTCAGCGCTCAAAACTCACCCTGACACCGTGCGCCAGTTGCACGAAGACTACATCCGCGCTGGAGCGGACATCATCACCACCAACACATTCTCATCGGCTCGGCACAGCCTGGATGCTGCAGGGCTGGGAGACCTAGTGCGTGAGTTGAATACCCGTGCCGTTACTCTGGCACAGGAGGCTCGGGATAACGTTGCGGGAGATCGACCAATATACATAGCCGGGTCGATATCCAACTATGGTGCTACTGGAGGCACAATAACCCTAAAGGAGCCTTCCGCAAAGGAATTACGAAATAACTACCGGGAGCAGGCGGAGCTACTAGCTGAGGCAGGAGTAGACCTATTGGTTCTGGAGATGATGATGAATATAGAAAGATCCAAATACGCCTTAGAGGCGGCTTTGACTACTGGCCTTCCAACATGGGTTGGGTTCAGCTGCAGAGTAGACGACACTGGAGCGGTGCTGTTATGGCCCAAAGATCAGGAAACGGAGCTTCGTCATATTCCAAAAACGGACGTCCCCTTTGCTCAAGGTCTCGGCTCCCTCATGGCCTTGGGAGGTTCAGCGGTCACAATTATGCATTCCGAGGTCGAAGACATCGCACCAGCCTTGAGGGTAGCAATGGAGCGCTGGCATGGGCCGGTGGGGGCTTACCCTAACTCCGGGTATTGGAAGAGGCCGAACTGGCAGTTTGTAAATGTGATATCTCCCCAGGACTACTTGGTCGAGGCCCAAAAATGGGTCCAGATGGGAGTGCAGATTATCGGAGGTTGCTGCGGCATAGGACGTGAGTATATTAAAGTGCTTAGGGAGGGACTTCCGACTCAACTGCCGACAACTTAGGGAGCATTGAGCTTAAGCTGCGCTCGCACTTAGCTCTCTTCTAAAAGGCACGACCTTGAACCAGCTTATGCCTCAACATTATTGTCCCGCCCTCCCACCCCCGTGGCGCTGTCTAAAAAGCTAGGGCTTTTTTCCTCTCAAAAAGGGACTGAATTTGAATGAAGCGTGAGGGGTGGGCTGGGCTTCGTCGTGAGGACTTCGTCTGAGCTCAGTCGAAGACCTCAGCCGAACGGAGGGGAGAAAGGCTCAGGCGTCTGGGCGAGCATACATAGCTTATTATTAGAAAGACAAATCGAAAAGACCTCTTGGTATTCTTATCTAAAAAGTTTGCTGAGCCCCTTTTCCGATAGGCGGCCTTTGCCCAAAGCCACCTGCTTCATGAACTTTTGCATCTGACGAAACTGGTTTAAGAGCTGGTTTATATCCTGAGGGCGGACCCCGCTGCCCCGGGCAATGCGTTTTCGACGGCTGCCGCCGACGATGCTGGGTTTATGCCGCTCTTCCGGGGTCATGGAATAGATGATGGCCTCTATTTTCTTCAATTGGTTATCCTCCACATTCAGCCCAGACATGCGACGACTGAGGGCAGAGAAGCCCGGAATCATCTCCATTACCTGGCTTAGGGGCCCCATGCTTTTCACCTGCTGTAGTTGTTCCAAGAAATCTTCCAGATCAAAGGTGGCGCTGAGCATCTTGCTCTCCAGCTCTTTGGCCCTGGCCTCGTTGAAAGTGGCCTCGGCCTTTTCCACAAGGCTCAAGATATCCCCCATCCCCAGGATTCGGGACGCCAAACGATCGGGATGAAAAACCTCCAGGCCGTCCACCTTCTCCCCGGTGCCAATGAATTTTACCGGCACCCCGGTTACCGAGGTGATGGATAGGGCGGCCCCTCCCCGAGCATCTCCATCCATCTTGGCCAGAATGAGCCCGGTAAGACCAATTCGACTGTGAAATTCCTGGGCGGAGGTCACTGCATCTTGGCCTGTCATAGCATCTACCACCATAAGGGACTCCGTAGGCTCAAGGACCGACTTTAGCTTGGTGAGCTCCTCCATCAGGCCCTCATCTATATGGAGTCGCCCTGCGGTGTCCACTATCACCCATTCTGTGCCCAGTTCCTTGGCCTTTTTTAAGGCATTAGCGCAAACGACGGTGGACTGGGAGGAGGTGCCCTCACTGTGGACAGGTAGATCCAGCTGTTTCCCCAGGATGACCAATTGGTCTACGGCGGCGGGTCGCTGAAGGTCTGCCGCCACCATCAGTGAGCTCTGCCGGGATTTTTTAAAATGCAGGGCCAGCTTGGCTGCGGTGGTGGTCTTGCCGGAGCCCTGGAGGCCCGTCAGCATTATCACTGTGGGGGGCTTCTCTTTTCGGTCTAACTTCTTCTCCGTACCCCCTAAAATAGCGGTAAGCTCATCGCGAACCACCTTTATGACTTGTTGGCCCGGCGTTAGGCTCTCCATTACCTCGGCGCCAAGGCATCTCTCGCGAATCTGAGCGATGAAATCCTTGACCACCTTGTAATTAACGTCCGCTTCCAGAAGGGCCAGCCTCACCTCTCGCAGGGCCGCATCCATATCGGCTTCGGTGATGCGTCCCTTGCCCTCTAGCCTCTTAAATACCGCTCCCAGCTTCTCTGAAAGGCTCTCAAACATCTTTCACCTCTATTGCTTCCATTGTAGAGAATGGACATGCCTGGGTCAAGGCGTGACATTGGACGTTGTTTTCACCTACAAGCTATGCAATAATCCTGTAAAATCGCCCCCAAGGGAGAATGGGCGATCTGATAAGGCCCACGCCGATGGAGCGCATTACACATGAGTCGGACCCTCGAATAGATGCCCCTCGATGGGCCGACAAAAGGATTAATAAAGCCCCGTGGCTCCTTTACATCCTTCTACTGGCCGGCATGGGGGTGTTTGCCTTTTACGCCCGTGAATCCAGCCGCTTCGAGGGGGACCTGGCTGTCGCTATGTGAATACAGTCCATCTCCTTTCCTCTTTTCGACCCTCTGATGAGGGCCATCTCCGCCTTGGGAACTATTTGGATCAGCGTCATCATCGTCGCATTTTCTATCGGGGTCTTCTGGGTGTTTCGCAGGAGATGGGAAGCGGTTTTCCTCCTTTTGACCTCCATACCCCCTCTGAATAAATAGGGTGCTACAGGAGCTGGTGGATAGGCCTCGCCCTGCCAATGATCTGGTGCGGGTGCTGGAGGAGACCTCCACTCCCAGCTTTCCCAGTGGACATGTGGTTTTCGCCGTGGTGTTCTTCGGCCTCCTGTTTTACCTCGTCTCTACCGCAGTGAAGAAGTCATGGATACGTGTACCTATCCAGGTTGTCCTGGCCTTGATCGTCCTACTGATGGGGCCATCCCGAGTGTATATGGGAGTCCACTGGCCCAGCGATGTGGGGGCTGGTTACGTGATGGGCTTGCTCTTTGTTTTCCTATTAGTGTGGCTTTATCGCC
>JAZGDP010000189.1:0-3297 GCA_036477885.1 Dehalococcoidia bacterium | reverse complement strand
AATATAGTTAAAGCTACCTATATTGAAATTCTACAACAGAGCCCCTTGCCCTTAAATACTCGCCAACTACTATCCAAATATGAACATGGGGCCTTAAGCTAGAATAAACAGCCATGGAGCCCTGGTTTCGCAATCTGAAATAATTATTGGGAGGTTACCTATGAGGCTATTCAGTGAGGGCGAGATGCGGCGAAGACTCGATGCCCTAAGAGGGGAGATGGACCGTTCGCAGGTAGATGCAGTGGTCACCACCTCTTTTCACAACACCCTCTATTACACCGGGTTCTGGATGTTCCCCTTTGGTCGATTCTATGGCTCGGTAATCCCCAAGGAGGGTGACGTGGCCCTATTTGCGCCCGCCATTAACCAGCTTAGGGCTGAGGATCTCTCCTGGGCCAAAGACATGAGATTCTACCCAGACCAAACCAGCACCCTGGTGGGGGGCACCGCAGAGATTAAGAAGGTGTTCAAAGATAGGGGCCTTGCCGCCAGAAGGATAGGGATGGAAGAGGACACCGTGCCCGTTAGGACCCTCAATTATATTAAAGAGGCCCTTCCAGGCTCGGAGTTTGTAGACATATCAGACGTTATGATGATGCAAAGAGTAATAAAGTCCAAGGAAGAGATAGATGTGCAGAGGACCAATGCCGCCATATCCGATGTGGCCCTTCAGGCCTTCGTGGATGCCATAGCGGAGGGGAAAACAGAGACCGAGCTATGTAACGTGGCGATAGCAGCCCTCGATGCAGAGCTTGCCCGACGCTATCCAGACCTGGAGAGCTTCGGCAGCGCTGTCTTCTGCGAGTCGGGGATTCGCACCATGAGAGCTCACAGCCTGGCCACCGGCAGAAAGATAAAAAGGGGAGATAACATGGTGTTCAACGTTCTATCCAACCTGGTAGGGTATTACATATCCAATGAGCGCACAGTATTTGTAGGGTCAATGCCCGAGGCCATGAAGAAGCCCTTCGAAGCTACCATGGAGGCCCACGAATGGATGCTACAAGCGATAAAGCCGGGCATAAGGTGTAGCGATGTGGCTAAGACCGTCAATAGCATCCTGGACAAGCACGGCGGCTATAGCCAGTATCAGCGCCACGGACCGGGACACGATGCTGGCATCCTGGCCTACTTCTGGGGAAGGGGGGAGAAGGCAAATTTCCGCAACGATAACGACACTCTACTAGAGGAAGGTATGGTAGTTACCGTAGAACCCGGCATCTACGTGCCTGACATCGGGGGTATTAGGCATTGCGATGTAGTTGCGGTCACAAAGGACGGCAACGAGCCTCTCACCAAATTCAGGAGGGGGCAAATAACCGCAGGATAAATTGCTAGTGGTTTGCTGATGGGTAAATCAAGGTGTAATCACTAGCCCATTGAAGGGAGGCATCACATGGCTATTATTCGGACAGTTCTGGGAGACGTAAAACCCGCTGAGCTGGGGGCCATCCTTCCTCATGAGCATACGGTCTTCTCCTTCTTGGGAGCGGAGACCGACCCTGGTAGCTCCTACGATCGAGAAGAGGTCATACAGAGGGCTGCCGAGGAGCTGAAAATCGTCAAGGAATCCCATGGTATCTCGGGGATAGTGGACGCCGCCCCCATGGACCTGGGGCGAGACACAGAGTTCCAGGCCGAGGTGTCCCGCCGCAGTGGTGTCCACATAGTCGCGTCTACCGGCCTCTTCACCGAGAGCGTAGGGTTCCCTTCTTACTGGCGCCAGCGAGATGTTGATGCTCTGGAGGACCTCTTCACCAAAGAGATAACCGAAGGGGTGGTAGGCACCGGTATTAAATGTGGTGTCATCAAGCTAGCTACCGGCCCCGGGTTCATATCACCACAGCCAAACACCGGCGGGGACAGCAGGATAACCCCGCGCGAGGAGCGCGCCTTCAGGGCGGCGGCTAGAGCCCAGAAAAAATTGGGGGTGGCTATCATCACCCACACAGAGCCCCCAGACTGGGAGGCAACTAACATAGGGGCAAAGCAGATGGATATCCTCGAGGAGGAGGGGGCCGACCTCTCCCACTGCATGATCGGTCATGTGTCCAACACTACAAACCTGGCATATCTGGTAGAGCTGCTGAAGCGGGGATGTAACATAGCCTTCGATACTATAGGCCTCAACTGGGCCTTCTCCGACGATGTCATAACCGGAGTGGTGACGGGCCTCGTGGCCTTGGGCTACGAAAGCCAGATCCTCCTGTCCCATGATCGATACTGCATGGAGATCAGGCGTCCGTCTACGGAAAAGGACCCGTCGGCATATCCCCCAGGGGTAGACCCAGGATACATACATAGGGAGATTATCCCAAAGCTTCTTAAAGGTGGCGTCAGCGAAAAATCCATCCATCAAATAACGGTGGAGAACCCTCAGAGACTCCTCGCTTTTTAGCCAAGGCTCTCTTTTTCCTCGGGCTGGGATAGGACACCTCAGATGGTGATTCTAATAACCCCCAGGGGAATCAGCCACCAAAGAAGCGTATCTGAGCATAGTTTCAAGCAGCGACGAATGTTTGACACGGCAGCCGTGGTAACTTATCATTTAGTTTAGCTGGTTCTACGTATGTGGGAAGGTACTCATCCCAGAAGGTGGAGGGTAGAATGAACTACAACATCATATCTGCAGATGGACACGTAGATATAGACTATCTGCCCGAAGACCTATTCGTGTCCAACGCACCCGCCGGTTGGCATGACAAAATGCCCCACGTAGTGGAGTCTGACGACGGGTTGGAGTGGCATGCTAAGGGGATATTTCTAGCTCAGGCTAAGCGGCGATGGAAATTTACGCTGACCCCTGAGAATGAGGCGAGAATGGCCATGATTGCAGATACGGGCTTTTACGATGATGCGGCAAAAGGCATGCCCCATCCAACTACACCGGAGCTGAGAATTAAGGATCAGGATAGGGATGGAGTCGATGCCGACGTGATCTACGGCCTCACTTTCACAGGTTCCCGTTTATTGGGAGCAAGCCCCAGGCCGGGCCTTAACGAAGATATCCAGCCAGATCCGGAGCTGGTAGCCATTATGTACCGAATCTACAACGACTGGTTGGCCGACTTCTGTAAGCAAAACCCCCAAAGGCTCGTTGGCCTGGCGTGCCTGCCCAACCACGAGCCCGAGGCCGCCGCAGCGGAACTACGTCGTGCTGCCAAGATGGGCCTGAAGGGTGGTGAGTTCGTGGTCCAGAGCGTTAGCATGCCCATCTATTACGATGACTGGGACGTTCTGTGGAGGGCATCCGCCGAGTGCAATATGCCCATCCACTTTCATATACTGGACTGGTTG
>JAZGDP010000188.1:0-10453 GCA_036477885.1 Dehalococcoidia bacterium | reverse complement strand
GGCTAGCTAGCCCCCACCCTAATTCATTATTCTTCCTCCAAAATTTCCACCGGTCCGGGCCGAATAAATAAGGTCTTCTGATTAATATTCCATCCCAGCGATTGAACATGGGCATCCGAAGGGCGTTGGGAAATAATGTTCCCATTAGATCCCAGGTAATAGATGCCCATGGAGTCAAAGGGAGCCGACGAATCGTAGAAGGGGCCATCCACTCGTACAAGGCATTGCCTTGTGGTAGGCTTGGCTGCCACTATGCCAATAGCAGGCATAGTGGATAGACTGTTACTATCAGCCACGCCCACCACGTCGGGGCCAGCGACGTAAACGGCCTTACCAATCGTGGCGTCTGGTGTGCATTGAAACTGGAGCAGATCCCGGCCACCAACTATCTGGAACTGACCGTTAATTCTCTGTTGGGGCAATGAGGCAAGCCAGGTGTCGGAGAGCTCTATTTTACCCTGGGAGGTAAGTTCGCCCTGTAACTCTCTACCTGGCTCGATGATGCCGGCGTCGTGCCCTTCTGTAGGAGCATAAGCGGGAAGTAAGATGTCCCCGTAACTTCTAATGGTTCCGGGACCTCGCACCCTGAGGCAGGTCCATGCCTCACAAAAATTGGATATGGAGATAATAGTGCCGGGGCCTATGTTGTTGATGCCAGCATTGTTTTGCTCGCCCCCGAAATTGCGCACCCTTAAGAAGGAAAAGGCTACAATAGCAGTTCCGGTAAAGTCGGTGTCGCCCCGTATAGGGGTGACGGTTGTAGCTAGCGGCATCTGGTTATCTGTTTCCAACCCCAGAATGGTGGGGTTGACGGGGCCCTCCAGATTGATGAGGCGAACCTCCTGATTGGTGGTGCCCGAAACCTCAATGCGCACATTCCGTAACAGGGGCTCCCCACCCACGAGACGGATGATCTGAGAATTGACGGCTTGAGAATTGCTGTGACGCTTGCAGGTAACATCCTCTATAACAGGGCTTCCTCCAGCCACTAAAATACACCCGGAAAAAGGGGTGGTTTCATCGTTGCTGACGAGGGTAAGATTAGCCAGGGTAGAATGATCGGCAGTGGTCACCGTGGGCAAAGGGCCTGGGGCGACAATTTGCACCGAGTTTCTGGAGATTCCCTGTAAATTTACCCACTCCTTCAAGCCTACGCTCTCTCGATAGATACCGGCGTCTACTATTAAGGTATAGGGCCTCTCGGCAGAGGCATCTTCAATGGAATCCAGGGCTTCCTGGATGGAGGAGAAATCACCTCCAGATTTAGATACGAAAAGGATCTGACTGGATTGGAATATCGAGGCTGGAGGGCTAGGGGTGGGCGTGGCTGTTGGAGTTGGTATAGGTGTTGGGGTGCTTACGGGAGCCGACGTAGGGGTTGGTGAAATCTCAGCTCCACCGCAGGCCACCAGAGTTAATAACAGGACAGGGGAAAATAAAAAGAGTCTAATTAACATGAGGACCTCCTTTTACAGGTTTGGGGCTTTGTTCGACAGCTAAGTCAAATGTTTCTTTCTATCGGATTATACTCCAGCCCCATTAAAGGCTACAGGACTAAAGAAAGCAGTAAAGGAGAAAACCAGAGCCTTTTTAAGGTAGGCGAGGGTTATATCCCTCCCTCGATAATCACATCCACTAGAGCGGGCTTGCCTAGGTGAAGGGCCTTCTCTAGAGCCGGCCTCAAGTCCTTAGGGTCCCTCACCTGTTCCCCATGGATTCCGAAGCCCTGGGCCAGCCGGGCGAAGTCTATGGGTGGATCGAAGAAGTCCAGGGAATGGAGCCTATCTTTAACCTTCTGCCCCATTACCCTTACAGCGTTGATCTTAAGGATGCGATAGGTGGCGTTGCTGCATATGATTATAGGCACCGGTATGTCGTAATGAGCAGCGGTCCACAGGGCCTGGATGGAATAGAGCGATGTCCCATCTCCTACGATGCCCACCACCGGTCGGTCAGGCTGGGCCAGCTTGACCCCCAGGGCCATAGGCAGAGAATCGCCCAGGCTTCCGTCGTCGTCTCTAAAGGATAGATAGGATTTAGGTTCGGAGAAGTCGAAATAGTCCCGTAGGGCCCGAGAGGCAGTTACGGAGCCATCTACGATTATGGTGCCCGGCTCCAGGCATTCCCGCAGCTCCACCATCAGCCGGGTATCGGATATAGGTGTTCTATCCCAATTGTGCTGAGCTCTCTCCCACAGTACCTCCCGCCTCTTTTTAGTCTCTTCGCCGATCTCCTTGGCCCGCGCTCTGGCCACTCTTTTGGCCTCAGGGGACATCCTCTTTCTTAGGGCCTCGGTCAAGGCCTGAAGCCCCTCCTTGATATCCCCCACTATGCCCACCTGAGTGGACTGGTTCTTACCTATCTCCCAGGGGTCGATATCCATGTGAATCACCCGAGTGTTAGGGTTGATCAAAGGCTTGGGTAGATAAAATAACTGAGCGACGAAGTTGGCTCCTACAGCCAGAATAACGTCTACATCCTGGAAAATGTCCGGGGCATCTGAGCTATCGGTGCTCACGCCTCCCACGAAGAGGGGATGATTAGTGGGGAAGGCAGCTTCCGGGCGAACTGTATTCTCATAGACTCGAGCTCCCACCATCTCGGCCAGTTGGGCCGCTTCTTTCAAGGCATCACATCGGCTTAGGCGAAAGCCCACAAATAGAGCGGGCCTCTTGGCCCGGGCTAGAAGCTCAGCAGCCCTATCAATGGCTTCGGGATCGGGAGAGAAAGGGGGATAGGCATGGGAGGGGGGAGTAGTCTCCACCTCCTCCCTCTGTTCCAGAACATCTTGAGGAAGGGAGACAAACACAGGGCCTGTAGGAGGCTGATTAGCCACCTTAAAGGCTCGATGCATCACCAAGGGTATATCCGCCGCATGATATACCTCGGTGCTCCATTTAGTGAAGGGTCTGGCCATCTGAAGCAGATCGCCACTTAGGCCCGGCTCCCGCTGCATCAATCGGGTATCCTGCTGTCCTGCGGTAACCACCAAGCCTATATCCGCCTTTTGAGCGTTGTAAAGCACGCTTAAGGCGTTGGCCAGCCCCGGAAGGGCATGCACGTTCACCACCCCCGGCTTCCCCGATGCCCAGGCATAGCCCTCCGCCATCCCCATGGCCACCGTCTCGTGAAGGCCCAGTATATATTGTATCTCCGGGCGGTTGTAGAGGCCCTCCATGAAGACTGCTTCGGTGGAACCGGGGTTGCCAAAAACGTATTCCACTTTCTCCGATATCAGGGTCTCCATGAGAGCCTCTTTACCCGACATTAAGGGCATAGTCGTCTACCTCCTTTGTCCTCCCAGTCGTATAGCTACAGCATTCGGCTAATGGTATCACACCCCTTTTTATTTGCCAATGATTATTGCTAATCCTCCTTCACCTCCCCAATGCCCACCGATCCTTCGTCTCCCTTGGAGGCCATCCGGTGTTTGTGCCAAGCCTAAGGAGACACTTTTTGACCTTGGGGGGACGTGATATAATGGGTCAACTTAAACGGCATCTACCCTAACACGTGGGGATTTATCCAAAAAATTATAGGGAGGGTACTATGACTTGGATAAAAACTGTAGACGAATCCAAGGCCACGGGATTTCTTCAGGATATCTACCGACAGCAGAAAGAGGAATGGGGTGTAGTTGATAACTTCACCAAAGGGCTGAGCCTTAGCCCCCCTATCCTAAAAGGACTGTGGGAGCTTTATAGCACAATCGAAAAGGAGATAGGAGGGAGACGGCACGAGCTTATCGCCACTGTAGTGTCAGACATTAATCGTTGTACCTATTGAAAGGTGTGGCACGGAGAGGCTCTCCGTAATGAAATGGGAGATTCGGGAGAGAAGGTGGTGGAAATAGCTCGCGACTGGCGCAGCGCAGGGTTAGATGAACAGGACCAGGCCATCTTAGAATTTACGGAAAAGATGACGGTTAACGCCAGCGGCATAACTAAAGAGGATATAGAGGCCCTACGGAGCGTCGGCTTTGCCGATGCCGATATCCTTAACATAGCCGTGACTGCCGGCTGGTGGAACTTCCTCACCCGGTATGTAGATGCTCTAGGCATCGAGTTGGAGGAGGGAGTCCTGCGGGACAAGAAATTTGTGGAAAGCCTTCTGAGCAGCTAGAGAGAGGATAGAGCCAATGAGCAAAAAGCTGCTAACGCTGATGAGCGTAGCCCTGGTAGCTATCCTCATTGCCACAGCTTGCGGTGGGGAGGAGGCTACTCCCATCCCCGTTCCCACGCCCACGCCCACGCCTTCCCCAGCTCAGATATTTGAGGACTGGGTTGAGCAAAACTTCGTCATAGCCGGGACGGTCATTGAGGGCATGGATGTGCTTGACCAGATAGGTGAAGTGATTCAAGGTCTCGCTACAGGGCAGATCACTTCCTTCGAGGAGGCCGGCATTGACCTGGGCACCGCCAGCGCCCAGCTCGGCACAACCATTAGCGGTTTGGACAGCATAATAAGTCAACTCAGCGACCTGGAGCCACCCACGGGGCTGTCAACAGAGCACGTGCTCCTTTTGGGAGAAGGGATAGCTCTGTCTGTGGAGGGCATTGGAGACTTAAAGGAGGCGTTAGAACTAATTAAAAGGGTTATTGACGCAGGGAGCTTCGACCTTCTTTCCCTGGCCTCTCTTGCCCCAGTACCACAGTTGACTGGCAACGGGCTGGCATCCCTCGAGCAGGCTGGCGATAATCTGGCAGCAGTGGCCAGCGACCTGGGGGTGGAATTAGAACTGGATATAGTCCCCTCTAATGGCTGAACTGGTCCTGGAAGAAGATAGGGAAGAGGCAGATGATTATCCATGAATACCGGGAGATGGAAGTTTAGGCATGCTGAAAAAGAAAAGACTGGCGCTGATGAGTGTAGCCTTTGTGGTGTCCCTCATCGCATCGGCTTGTGCCGGAGGGGAGGAGCCCACACCCACACCTACTCCTGTACCCACCCCGGCCATTATCTTACTGAACCCCGAGGCAAGCAAACGGGAGTTCTTCGAGGCTATCCCCGAAGAGGAGCAGCAGTGCGTGGAGCAGTCCATTGACCCGACCCGGTTAGAGGAGATCCTGGAAGATGCCGAAACCACCGATGAGGAGAATAGAATAACATTGGAGTGCCTGAGCGAAAATACCGCTGTAGGCATCTTCCTGGGGTTCTTTGCTCAGACGGCCGGCGACCTCAGCAACGAGACCCTGGACTGCATGCGGGAGAAGCTGGCGGAGGTGGATGTGCGCAGTTTGTTATTGGAAGAAGAGGGGGAAGAGGGAGCTGATGAGTTCTTCCTTAGCCTGTTCTTGTGTCTCAATGAGGAAGAGATAGCCCGTTTTGAGGCGGCAGGCGGCTTTGGCGAGGAAGAGGAAGGTGAGCCTAGCCCGGCTCAGATCGCATGTTTAATAGAACTCATAGGTGAGGAGGCCGCGGTAGAACTGGCCAGTGAGCAGCGCCTGCCAACGCAAGAGGAGCTAGCTGCTCTAGCTGAATGTGGCATCACCCTGGATGGGGAAGGGGGCGGAGAGGAAGGCGGCCCACCGGACCTCACCCCAGAGCAGATTGCTTGCCTGGAAGAGGCTCTAGACCCTCAGGCGAGTAACGAGCTTCTCAGCGGGCAACGCCTGCCTACTGCCGAAGAGTTCCAGGCTATCATTGACTGCGGCATCCCTCTTGGCCCATAGTACAACCGCTCTCAGGACGGATTAGGATATAAGCTATTACCTGATGAAGGGAGGTTAGCCATGCTATTCTTTGTCAAGGTGCGCGTCGAACCCAAGGAGATGTCACAGGATGAGCTTTGGGCTCTATGGGAGAAGGAGGCCGATGCAGCCCTGGCAGCCAAAGCTGCGGGCAAGGTGGTGGCTATTTACAAGGTCTCCGGGCAGAGGAGGGTGCTGGGTATAGTGGATGTGGACTCTCACGACGAGATAGACCGGATCCTGATGGCCGGCCTGCCAATGGCCCATTACCTGGAGATTGAGGAGATCCTCCCACTACGGGCATACGAGGCTTTCGCCGACGATTTGAAACGGCGCTGGAAATAAGCTGTAGCTCCATTATGGTAGAGGATAGCATTATCAGAGCTATAGATTAAGAGATTTGACGACATCCATGAGGGCTAATGTGGGCAAAATGTGGCCGCTGGAGCGCCATGTCTCCTTGCCTTCGCCATCGTAGAGGATGTAGAAGGGAACAGCCTCCAGCTGGGCACGATGGGCGAAGGCCTTTCCTACAGACTCGTTAATATTTAAGTGCACAAACTCGACTCGTTCCCTCAGCGTTTCCTCTAGCCTATCCACGATAGGCTTGCTGCTCAAGCATGCAGTTCAGTAATTGGAGAACACCTCTACCAGGGTAGGTGTTCCCCCTCCTATGGCTGCTTGTAATGCTTCCAGAGAACTTACAGTGCTGCCGCCACGACGAAGAATAAATAGGCCCGCCACAAGAGAGATGACCTGGAACATGAAAAGGGCAAGACGCACCTTACTTTTCCGGGGTTTCGTCAGGCGGTAGTCCAACAATAAAGTTAATGCGCCTATAATGGGATAAGAGTTCTGATTGAAATAAGACCACAAACGCTTCATTTTCGCCCTTGCTATGTTTGGTCTGTATAGATCACCTGTCAAATTAGTGTAAGGCATTACAGGTTATCCTTCAACCCAGCCCCCCTAACCAAAGACGTCCAAAAAAGAGCTTACGCATTTAGTGTAAACGCTGCGGGGTGGATTAGGGTGGGAAAGAAGCCCTAAACATTGGCGGCGCCCACACAAAATCTATTTACAGAAGGGCAAGCCCCTTAAGCTGCTTACCCTTTAATGTATTTATCCCTCGCACCCCCCCTGCTTACTTTAAGAGGCTGATGCCCCCAACTTCCTTAAAAAGCCTCAGCGTTTGGTGGAGGGCAACCTTAAAGTGTCTATTGCCCATATGAGAAAAGAGCGCTATACTTTATTTAAAAATAGAAGGGTGCATATTGCTTTCTCTGAGCTATTCCCAGATCTCTACCTACCTCGATTGTCCCCTCCTGTATAAATTTCAATATATAGACCGACTCCCTCGGAAGCCCAAGTCCTACTTCAGCTTCGGCTCCACGCTGCACCGCTGCACCCAGTTCTTCTACAAGGATCAACGCAAGACGCCACCCACCTTAAAGGAGCTCCTAGATTTCTTCGAACGTACCTGGACATCGGCGGGCTACACCTCGGTAGAGATGGAAGAGGAAGACAGGCGAGTGGGGAGGGATATCTTGACCCGCTTCTGGGAGATCCATTCCGACGGCTTCCAACCAGCCATGGCTACCGAGCATTGGTTCGCCATTGAGCTGGAGGGCATCCGTCTAAGGGGCTACATAGATAAGGTGGAGGTATCCCAACAAGGTGGCCTTATCATCATCGACTACAAGACCGGTAAGGAAGAGCTGTCTCACGACGATGTGGAGGGAAGCCTGCAAATGAGCCTTTACCAGTTAGGCGCTGAAGGCTCTTGGCTTCTACCCGTAGAGAAGCTCTCTCTTTACCATCTGCGCACCAATTCGGCCGTCCAGTGTCAGCCCAGGGCCAAGGGAGAGCTGGAAGAGACCAAGGCTACGGTGGTGGAGGTGGCCGAAGGCATCGAGAAGAAGGGGTTTTCCCCCAAGCTAAACCACCAGTGCCCCTGCGATTACGCCGAGAGCTGCCCCCTCTACCAGCAGGTTAAGGGCTCTACGGCTTCTGATTCTTAGGGTTTATCGCAAGAAAGGTGTTTCCCCTCTCTGCATCGTGCAAAATTAAAGGAACGAGCCAATAAAATAGCAGGATTTTAGGGTAGCGTGATATAATCGGCGAAAGACGGCAGTTAGGGAGGTTTATTCATGAGCCTTAAAAGAAAGGCGGCGATAATAGGTATTGCCGACCTGAAACCCCAAAAAGACCCCGCAGGCGAGACTGCTCTAAGCTTCTGCGCCAAGGCCGCTAAACTGACCGTGGAGGATGCCGGGCTGACGAAAAAGGATATCGACGGCCTTTTAGTGGCCACCACTATTGATGATTTTGTGCCCGGCTTTCCATCAATTGTAGCGGAATACCTCAATATCTATCCCCATTACTACGACACCGTCGACATCGCTGGGGCGACAGCCTGTGGCATGGCCTGGCGGGCCGCCTCCGCCATCGATCACGGCTTATGCCAGGCCGTGCTTTGTGTAGCAGGGGATACTGTATCTATCGTCAATTACTACGACGAAGATTGGCCCTTGCCCTCGGTGGAGGATGAGTTCGATACACCTTTCGGGCCTATGGGTATCAACTCCGCCTACGCCATGATAGCCAAGAGGCACATGTACGAATACGGCACCACCAGCCAGCAACTGGCCAAGATAGCCGTGGACCAGAGGACCAACGCCTGCGCCAATCCCAACGCCTACTTCTACGGCAAACCCATAACAATAGAGGACGTCCTCAATTCCCCCTTGATAGTAGACCCCCTACATATGCTAGACATAGTTATGCCGGTGGCGGGGGCCTCGGCCTTTGTGGTGGTCTCTCCCAAGCTAGCCCAGAGGGCTGTCCACCAACCCGTGTGGTTGTTGGGCGCCGGGGAATACTGCAACCATCATGTATTGAGTCAGGCTCCCTCTATAACCACCTCGGCCGTAGCAGAAGCGTCTAAGACGGCTTACCAGATGGCCGGCCTTAAGCCTAAAGACATAGATATAGTAGAGCTGTACGATTGTTACACTATCACTGTCCTCATCTCTTTAGAGGATACCGGGTTCTGCCGGAAGGGAGAAGGAGGCAAGTTTGTGGAGATAACAGACCTCACCTATAAGGGGGAGCTACCCTGTAACACCAACGGCGGCCAGCTCTCCTTCGGTCAGATGGGAAACAACGCCGGCGGCATGACCCATTTGACCGAGGCAGTTCGCCAGCTCATGGGACGTGGAGAGGAGAGGCAGGTTTCGGGGGCCAAGACAGCCCTGGTTAACGGTAACGGCGACCAGATGAGCCAGGAATGTACCATAATCTTGGGGGTGTAACGATGGCAAGCTATCAAAAGCCCTTGCCTAAGCCTTCGTCCTTCACCGCCGAATTCTGGAGCGCCGCCAAGAGACACGAGCTCAAGATCCAGCGCTGTAAGGACTGTAAGCAACACGTCTTCTATCCCAGGCCCTTTTGTTCCCACTGCATCTCGGCCAATCTGGAGTGGGTCAAGGCCAGCGGAAAGGGAAAGGTTTATACCTACACCATCGTCCGTCGGGCGGCCTTCCCCGGCTTCGATGAGGATGTCCCTTATGTGTACGGCATTGTGGAGCTGGAGGAGGGACCCAAGATGACCACCAACATAGTGGGCGTGGAACCGGAAAAGGTACACATAGGCATGGAGGTGGAGGCTGTCTTCGACGATGTAACCCCAGAGATAAGTCTGGTAAAGTTCAAACCCTCCAGTGTGTAGTAGGTTCTGAATAATGGAATACCGCAATTTAGGTCGCACTGGCCTTAAAGTCTCGGACTTCTGCTTGGGCTGCATGACCTTTGGATTAGGAAGCGATGAAGAGGAATCACGAAGGATCATAGACCGGGCCTTAGACGCCGGTGTCAATTTCCTCGACACGGCCAACATCTATGCTAATGGAGTTTCTGAGGAGATCGTAGGTCGGGCCTTGAAGGGGCGTAGAGACGAGATAGTCTTGACCAGCAAGTTTCATTACCCCATGGGCGATGATGATCCCAATCATCGTGGATCGTCCCGCAAGAATATCTTTCGGTCGGTGGAGGAGAGCCTTCGGCGCTTACAGACAGACTACATAGATCTCTATCAAGCCCACGCCCTCGACTACTCCACGCCCCTGGAGGAGACCCTAGGAGCCTTGGATGACCTGGTTCATCAGGGCAAGGTTCGTTATATCGGATGCTCCAATTACTCCTCCTGGATTTTAACCAAGGCCCTCTGGGTCAGCGATGCTAGACGGTATGTGCGCTTCGAGTCCATTCAGCCCATGTATAGCCTCCTCGCCCGCCATATAGAGAGTGAGCTATTACCCCTGTGCAGCGATCAAGGTATTGGTGTCATCGTGTACAATCCCATCGCCGGCGGACTCCTCACTGGTAAGTACCAATTCGACCAGTCCCCGCCTCAGGATACCCGATTTGGCCACGAAGCCCTCTCCGAGGTTTACCAAGATAGGTATTGGCATCAGGGCAACTTCGATGCCGTAGAACGGTTATCCAGCATCGCTCGGGAGCATGAGCTAACCCTGCTGGAACTGGCGCTGAACTGGGTTCGAGCCAACGCTACCGTCTCCTCGGCCATTGTAGGGGCCCGAACGCTGGAGCAGTTGGAGCAAAACCTAGCGGCCTGGGGCAAGGACCTTCCTGAAGAGGTGTTTTCGGCCTGCGACGAAGTCTGGCCTTCGATAAAGGCCATCGCTCCCGATTACTTTCGAGAGTAACCCTTCTCATCCTTAAATTGACAGAGGTGTAGAAGC
>JAZGDP010000187.1:0-12437 GCA_036477885.1 Dehalococcoidia bacterium | reverse complement strand
GATTGGCACCTATTACCTCATCGGGGAATTGGGCTGAATCAGGCCGCCAGATTTCCCACCCGCCAGCGTTGATATAGCAAACCACTTTACGACCTAGTGCGTGAAGTGTTTCCACTACATCTGCATTATTGTCGAACAGGTCAATATCATACATGACTACATCAAACGACAAATCAACCGGTGGATCATCGAGTTGCCACTGCCAAGTCGTGTTCAGTGCGGGTTGCCAGATTTCAATACTTGGAGAAGGAGGCTCTACCGTCGGCGTCGGGCTAACTGTAGGTGTGGGCTCAGGGGTGGCGGTAGGGGTGCGTTTAGGTGTAGCGGTAGGCATGGGTTCCGCTGCGGCGGTGGGTGTCGAGGTAGGAGCTAATGTAGCAGCGGCCGTGGGAGCCGGCGTCACAGTGGGTGTGGGCATATCTATAACGGCTGGTGGTGGGGTAGCTGCAGTACCTCCGCAGGCAGCCACAGCCAATGAAACCGTCAGAAGGACGGATACTGACACAACTAGACGCTTCACGGGCTTATTATAGGCTTCATCACCATTTCTATAAACCTTTTTAGACATTGACAAGGTTGTATGGCATTGTTAAGCTACATGGGCTTATATCTCGGCAATACATTTTGCTAAGAGCATAGCTTTATTCGGGAGTGGGAGGTGCCCAAGTTGTCCATGAGAGAGATTAATCTCCCAGCGAGAATCCTTATGGGGCCCGGCCCCAGCAACGTCCATCCTAGGGTGATGCAGGCCCTGAGCAGCCCCACTGTGGGACATATGGACCCTACGTTTATAGAGCTCATGGATAGCACGGTGGAGCTCCTGAGAGAGGTGTTTCAAACTAAGAACTTTCTCACCTTGCCCGTCTCGGGGACAGGGTCGGCGGCGATGGAGGCCGCTCTAGGCAATATCCTGGAGCCCGGAGACACCGTCATCATAGGTTTGAACGGGTTTTTTGGCGACAGGATGTCTCAGATGGCCTCCCGATGGGATGTGGAGGTGGTGCTGGTCGAGGCCGAATGGGGCCACATCATCGAGCCTGAGGCAATAGGGAAAGAGCTCAGACGTCATAAGAAGGTTAAGCTGGTGGCTATGGTTCATGCTGAGACCTCCACCGGGGTGCTTCAGCCTCTGGAGGAGATTGGTAAACTGGCCCATGAGCATGGAGCCCTGTACCTTGTGGACACGGTGGCTTCCTTAGCAGGTTGTCATATACCTGTAGATGAGTGGGGCATCGATATCTGCTACAGCGGCTCTCAGAAGTGCCTAAGCTGTCCTCCTGGGATAGCCCCCATCACCTTGAACGACGCAGCAATCCAGGCCTTGGATAATCGAAAGAGTAAGGTGCATAGCTGGTACCTCGACCTATCCCTCATCAAATATTATTGGGGCACCGGCAGGACCTACCACCACACGGCACCCATAAACATGATCTACGCCCTCAGGGAGGCACTCCGGGTGGTGTTGGAGGAAGGGCTGGAAAACTGCTTTGCCCGCCACCACCGAAACGGGTGTGCCCTTCGCGCAGGACTGGAGGCCATGAGGCTTAAGTTCCTCGCCCCTGAGAGCTACAGGGCGGATATGATCACCGCAGTTATGGTGCCCGATGGAGTGGATGGTGAAGGAGTGCGACAGGTTTTGCTCAATGATTTCAACATCGAGATAAGCGGGGGACTGGGGCCGCTGAAAGGCAAAATCTGGCGTGTGGGCCTCATGGGACAATCCTCTAAAGCCTCCAACGTACTGGGTTTCCTGACGGCTTTGGAACAAATACTAACTAAAGAGGGCTTTGAGGTGCCCCAGTCGGCTGGAGTCAACGCCGCTAATAAGATTCTCGCAACCTCATAAGTACCCAACATCTACTAAGGGCGTTTTACAAAGATTTCTGTACTCATAGAAGCTATTTTCGCCAGGTAGCACAACACCAAGGGCCTTTACTCATCTTAACGAAAGAATTGCCCCACCTAGGCCTTTCTTTACCCAAAACGTTACATTTTCCTTTTAGTCTATGTGCAAAGCCTAGCCTTCATTGAAGGCACTTCCAGGCAAAGGATGTAAAAGCCGTGGTAAAGATACAGAGGTGGGTAGTCAGTCAGATTCGGAGGGAGGAACTGCCCTTCCCCGCTCGCATGGCCATAATAATAGGGGTGATGTTGCTCCTGCGCCAGTTCATGTAACCTTTTCCCTGCCCTGATTCTGCAGAGGCCCTTATTTATAGGGCCTTTTTCTTCATTCCCCACCCCAGCCTTTTCTCCTTCACCTCATTTGCAATCTATCGCTTCCCAACTCTTTAGTATCCAAAGATACCTTTGCCTACCCATTAAGTCCGAGAGGCCCCTCTAGAGCTAAGGGCTCATTTAGCTAAGGATGAAGGTGTTACTAAATTACTATGCCCATGGGCTAGAAAGTACGCCCCTGCACTCTTCTCAATACACCCAAGTACCCCTACAATAAAAAATAGAGGATTGGTAGGCATCTATTTTAAGGGGAGGTATTGAAATCTTTTGCTCCATAGCGAAAGGGGATTCCTAGCTACTATAGTACTCATGGCGATAGCTGTTGCTATTTTAATGGTGACCCCTTTTCTCGCCGCCGCCAGCACCAACCTTAATAGCTCCCGTATTGGCAATACCCTGGCTCTCCATCAATATTCGGCGGACTCAGGGATAGAGCACGCTATGTGGCGGCTGAAATACGAGGCGGGCTTCAGCGATTCCTTCTCCACCGAAAGCCCCTCGTTGGAATATTCCATCAATGTGAACGGCATCGATACGCCCATTAGAGTGACCAAGGTGAACCCTCCCCTCCCCCTGGAAGATCCCACCGATCCTGAATCCCAACCCGAGGGAGCACGGCTATACGTGCAAAAAAGCGTGAGTCCCTCTGTAGTTGAATCTGGCGTAGAGACATATTTTACCTATACCATCTTCATCGAAAACATCGGTACCTCCGTGGTTCACCTACAAGAGATCGGTGATTTGCTTCCACCCAGCTTCTCCTACGTATCGTGGTCCAGCAGTGGTATAACCTCGACAGAACCCAGCTTAAATGTAGTGAATGGCCAGGAGGAACTCACCTGGCTCTTCGTCGCCCCTTATCCCAAAATCGAATCGGGGGAAATCCAGACTCAGAGCTTCCAGGCGGTGGCAACCCTTCAGGACGGCATCTATTACAATCAGGGCTGGGTTGTGGCCACACCCGATAGCATAGGAGAGATATCCAGCGGCTCCACTGCCCCGGTACAGGTGGGGGATAAAAGATTCGATATAGAAGCCACAGGGGGCAAGGTAACCATCAAGGCCAACGTCAATCTAAACGACAGCAACGACCTGAGTGTCCTATCCTGGCGGATAGAGTGAGGAGCGTGTAAGGGGAAAATTTCTTAAGAGGTTTCAGCCAATTGGTAGGCCTGATCCAATAGCTCTACCAGGTGAACTGATCGGCCGGGGAGGCCAGCCCGTTTCATGCCCAGGCTAAGTTGTAGCATGCAGCCCGGATTGGCGCTTACCACCAGCTCCGCCTCTGTAGGCGCAATATTAGCCATCTTGGTATCCAGAAGCTTCATGGAGAGTTCTGTATGGGTTATGCTGTAGATTCCTGCAGCACCACAACAGTTATCCGAGTCTTGCATCTCCACCAGTTCCAGGCCTGGGATGGCGGAAAGAAGCTTTCGAGGCTGCTCCTTTATCCGCTGAGCGTGGGCCAGGTGGCAGGAATCCTGATAGGTGATCTTCTTGAAGATCGCCCCTAGCCTCTGATCAAAGGGCAAATCAACCAGAAACTCGGCCATATCCTTGACCATAGCGCTTAATCGCTTAGCCTTCTCTCGGTATTCAGGGTCTTCCTCCAGCAGCTCACCGTATTCCTTAAGCATGGCGCCGCACCCTGCCGAGTTCACTATCACCGCCTCCACTCCTGCTCCCAGGAAGGCATCTATATTTTGTTTTGCCATAGCCTTGGCCTGCTCCCGCTCGCCACTGTGGACATTGAGAGCGCCACAGCATCCCTGCTCCCTGGGAACCACTACCTCACAGCCATTGCGAGCCAGCACCCTGACGGTTGCCTCATTTACCGAGCCATACATCAGGGGCATGACGCATCCGGAGAAGAAGGCCACCCGATGGCGCCGTTCACCTATTGGAGAAACACTGCCTAACTTGGATGGGGAGAAAAAGCGTCGCGGAATCTCCGGCATCATCTCCTCCATTCGAGCCAGGTTCTCGGGAAGAAGACGCCACATCGGCAAGCGGCGGAGGACTTTTTGCAGGCCGCTGCGCTGATATATCCGTAAAGCGGCAAAAATAAGCTCTAACCGCCTTTGATGGGGGAGTATCTCACGAAATACGAGAAAGCGCAGGGCTCTCTCCAGGGGTTGAGCCTGTCGCCCTCGCTGGATCTGGGCTCGGGCATCCTCCATGAGCTGGCCGAAGGGAACCCCTGAAGGACAGACAGCCTCACACGCCCGGCATTGCAGGCACAGCTCCCAGTGCTCGATAACGTTGCCTGTTATGCCTATCCTTCCCTCCATCACCCCTTTCATCAAGGTCAGCCTGCCCCGGGGCGACTCCGTCTCCAGGCACAGCTCCAGATAAGTGGGGCAGTGATTGAGGCAAAGGCCGCAGTGGACACATTTGTACAGGTCCTCTTCCTTGGGTACATTAGGCCCACTGAAACCCTTGACTATCTGCTGGGTTGGGTCGGCTGACACCTTACAAGCCTCCTACGAAGCGTCCGGGGTTGAGAACGCCTTGAGGGTCGAACTGCTCCTTGATGCGCCGCATGAGGCGCTCCTCATCCTTACTTGCTCCCCACACATCCACCCTCTCTTTCACCGCCAGGGGGCAGGACTCCACCACAACAGTACCCCCCAACTTATCGGTTAAGCCTCTTAGCCCCCCTATCAGGGTCACCAATGAATCCTCCATGCCGTCAGTGTTTCCTGCCGACCACCAATAGCTATATGCCACACCTCTACCTGCACGGGAGATGGTGGCCTGCCTCAAGCCGTATCTATCGGCCAAGGGAGGCAGCTCCTCCAACAGCTTACCTACGTCTGTGGGGAGAACGCCTTTTTTCAATATCATTATGGGTACATCCTTCTCGGTACGGCCGAAATCCCCTATTGCTCTCCACAGCTCCTTCTGTTGATCCTGCTCTTCCAATACTTGGTAAGACACCCCCTTTGTAGAGCATACGCCTTTCAGCTCCTCCACCTGTCTAGCCACCGCCTTAGCCATTCCTCCTAACTGCACCACCAGGGCAAAAGAGGAGCCAGGCAAATCTGCTGGACAATCTTTATCTAGGCGCTCGCTGGCCATGCCGCTCAGGAGCTCCATGGCCAGGGGCCGCCATGAACTGGAGCGAATGTCCAAGGGTAATTGAGTAGCGATATCCGAGTTGTCCAAAGGCACTATCACCGTGGCCTCAGCTTTGGGTAAAGGAGCTATCTTAAAGGTAGCCTCAACAATCACCCCCAGGGTACCCAAAGAGCCGATATACAGTTTATTCATGTCGTACCCCGCCACGTTCTTCACCACTCGCCCGCCGCCCTTGGTTATCTTTCCATCGGCGTGGACGACCTTAATGCCTATCAGCAGATCCCTGGCGAGCCCATAGAATAGGCTCCTGGGGCCACCTGTGTTGGCGGCCAGAACACCGCCGATAGTGGCCCTATGAGGCAGAGGCGCATCCAGGGGCAGATGTTGCCCAAAGGGAGCTAGATAAGCCTGTAAATTGGATAGGGTGATGCCAGCTTCTACAGTTACAGTTAAATCGGCCGGCTGATGCTCCCGGACCTTGTCTAAGGAGGAGAGCCTCAGAGCCATATCCCCTCGGCGAAGGGGATTGCCCAGGCCCATCTGAGTACCCCCTCCCCAGGGCACCACCGCCTGCCTCTCCTCCAGGGCCAAGGAGAGGACTTGAGAGATCTCCTCCACAGTGGAGGGAGATATTAGCATATCTGGACGCTGACCATCTACGGAATAGGGGAGTAAATCCTCGGTGGAAACATCAACGCCACTGTCCAGAATTTTCTGTATAGCTCCCTTGATGTTGGGGTGGCTAGACATGGTACAGTCCCAGCGGCTGCTATATGTAGTCCTCGGGGCCCAGATTCGACCCAGAGGGGAAATGGACTGGCGGTTCGTCTGAGCCCTTCGGCATGAGCTCAGGACGAATGCTCACCGAAGACCCATCACATGCCTTGCCAGTGGGGAATATCTTGGCTGGATTCAACAGATCCCTTTCATTAAAGGCCCTTTTCAGCTTTCCCATGGCCTCTAGGTCATCGGGAGTGAAGACCCACTCCATAAAGCTGCGTTTCTCCAGGCCTATGCCGTGCTCACCGGTGATAGCGCCCCCAGCTTCCACGCATATCCTCATGACCTCCTCCCCTAACTCCAGCACCTTCTCGCTCTGCCCGGGCACTCGAGCATCGAAAAGGATATTGGGATGGAGATTTCCATCGCCGGCATGGAATACGTTGGCGATGGCGAAGCCGAAGCGTTGGGAGAGCTCGCCGACCTTTTGCAACACCTGAGGCAATTGAGTCGGCGGCACCACCCCATCCAGGATGTAATAGTTGGGAGCCAGACGACCTAAAGCGCCCAAGGCACCCTTGCGAGCGGCCCACAGCCGCTCCCTTTCATCCTCTTCCTCAGCCACCCTAATCTCCCGGGTGCGGTTCTCCCCACAGATGGCTTTAACCACCTCCGCCTCCTCTTCAACGGATTCCCGAAGTCCATCGAGCTCGATGAGGAGCACTGCCTCTGCGTCGAGAGGAAAGCCAGCATGGATGGCCTGCTCCACCGCCTGTATCACCAGGTTATCTATCATCTCCAGGGCGGCGGGCACTATGCCACTAGCGATGATTTGAGAAACGGTGTTGCTGGCGTCGTCCATCCGATCGAAGATGGCAAGAAAGGTCTTTACGGCCTCTGGCTTGTGCGTCAGTCGGACGATTATCTTGGTGACGATGGCCAGGGTTCCCTCCGAGCCCACCACCACGCCTGTAAGGTCGTATCCCGGTCGCTCTCCCGTCTTTCCCCCTAGCCACACGATGTCGCCGTCGTCTAGGACCACCTCCAAACCTAAGACGTGGTTGGTGGTGACCCCGTAGGCCAGGCAATGGGGGCCTCCGGCGTTGGTTCCCACGTTGCCACCTATGGTGCAGACCTTCTGACTGGAGGGGTCCGGAACGTAATATAGACCATATTTACTAACAGCTTTACTGAGGTCCAGGTTGACTACCCCGGACTCCACCACCGCAGTCTGATTAAGGGGGTCCACCTCCAGAATACGTTTCATGCGGGTTAGGGTCAGCAAGATGCCACCTTCCGAAGCGATGGCACCCCCACTGATGCCGGTGCCTGTTCCTCGAGCCACTATGGGTATGCCCTCTTTATAGGCTAAGCGCACTATTCGAGAGACCTCCTCTACCGAGGAGGGAAAAACGGCCACCCAGGGAAGAGCAGCCCCTATAGAGGCATCGGTCTCGAAGACCAACAGGTCCTCGGGGGCATGAAGGACTGCTTTCTTACCCACTATCTCTACCAAACTCTGGACTAGCTCTCGTCTGTTCATCATTTACTAGCCCTCTCTCAAGAATTACATATGCCTTTTCAGTATCAGCCCCTTTTCAAGACAAACTAATATCTTTATTAATTCCAGCCCTATCTAGTAGTATAACAGTTTATGGCATCTATATTGGGGTGATTCCTCTGCCCTTGCTATCCCTTGAGTGCCCCCTCCAAGGCCCGAAGCAGTTTCACCGTCGCCTCTTTTACATCCGCGGCTCCTAGTATGGCGCTTATCACCGCCACACCGTTGGCTCCTGCCCTTATCGCCTCGGGAGCATTTTCTGCGTTGATGCCTCCGATGGCATAAATAGGCAAATCCACCGATGTCCGCACACGACGGAGCAAATCCAGCCCCGAGACTTTTAACTGGGGATGGGAGCGGGAGGGATAAATGGTTCCCACTAGAAGATAGTCGGACCCCAATCTTTGGGCCTCTAAGGCCTCCTCCAGGCTGTGCACCGAACGCCCCAATAACATGCCCTCGCCAGCCAGGCCCCTGGCTACGGGCAGGGGCAATGCGTCATGCCCCAGTTGAACGCCGTCGGCATCGACAGCCAGGGCTATGTCCATCCGGTCGTTGATGATTAATAAAGCTCGCCCCTTGGTAGTATCCCTTAGTTGGAGAGCCATAGCATACAGATCGCTGGTGGCTAAGTCCTTCTCACGAAGGTGGACCGCATCGACACCCCCCTCCACAGCGGCAGAGACCGTCTCTTGGAGGGGCTTATCGCCGCACAGGCTTCTATCGGTAATCAGATGTAGTCGAGAGTCGGCCAGCGATTTCATTTGCTTCACGCTTTAGCGGAGGTTGAGGTGATTTTACGTTTTTCTTTGGAGGGCGGATAGCTGTCCTCAGAGGGCTACCCTTCGCTGGGCTTGTTGAGGACATGAGTCTCAAAGGCCTCGTAGGATATGGGCACTACCTCCTTGACGATGGAGCGCAAGACCTGGGCGTATCGGCGAATCTCCAGTTGCGCCCCTGGAGCATCCCTTAGCTCTACGAAGTTCATCAACGAGCGCAGGTTTATGGTCCAGTAAAACTCGGTATAGTAGGAGCTGCCTAATATACCTCTAAAGACCTCTCGAGTCCTCTGCCTTAGCTCCTTGAAGGGCTTACTCTTCTCTATCATTCTTTCATAAACTTCATGTTCTTGCCTTAGAATAGCCTCGTATTCCTCTATGTCCTTTTCGTCGAATACCTCCGGCAGGTCCTCAAGGGAGGGCACGTAAAACTCCTCTTCGAAGACCCTGTAGCGGGCAGAGCGCTCGTTGTAACTGGCTATCCTATGTCGAAACCACTGCCTCGCTACAAATATGGGGCACTTGATGAGGAATTGAAACACCACGTGTTCGAAAGGGGTGCTGTGTTTATTCTTCATGAGAAAGAAGATGAGCTTTCTATCCCTCTCGGGGTCCCCCTTCACCCCCATGGATACACGAGCCGCATCTACAACCCTCTGATCGGAGCCAATGAACTCCAAAAGCACAATGGACCCTTTATCCAGAACCCTGAACTCCTTCCCCTTCAGGGCGACAGCACCTTCAGGAGGTGCATCCATAGGCTTCTGTGTCATCGGAGATGGGCCTGCATCCTGTTCTGAAGCCACTATTTTAGCCCCTTTCCAAATGTAGCTCTATGCTCTGTAGCCTAACGTTTCGGTGATTATATTGTACACCTTGGCTCCTTACATCGGTGATTGCAACCGCCGGCCTGTTAGTAATAAGCGGATGATGTGCTCGGCTGCTTCCTTTACCAACTGCTCGGCGTTCCTCATGGCCTCCTCCAAGGTCATGGGCCGGGATGTTATGCTTACCACGGCGTCTACTCCATGCTGATAGAGGGATTCGTGGCCTTCGCCAACGCTGCCCGCCACCACCACTACCGGGACATCCAACGCCTTGGCTCGAGAGGCTACACCCATCACCGTCTTACCGTATCCACTCTGAGCGTCCACGCGCCCCTCTCCGGTGATGAGAAGGTCGGCATCCTGGAGATGCTGGGAAAGGCCAATAGCATCGGCTACAAGCTCCACTCCAGGAAGGATATCAGCTCTAAGGAAGGCAACTACGCCAGCTCCCAGTCCTCCAGCCGCCCCCGCCCCAGGCATCTCCTTCACCTCTATGCCTAGATCCCTATGGATTACTTCGGCATAATGCTCCAAGGCTCTGTCTAGCTCCTCGACCATTTCAGGGGTAGCGCCTTTTTGAGGGCCGTAGACAGCAGAGGCCCCATGGGGGCCACACAGGGGATTGGTAACGTCCGAGGCCACTCTAAAGTGACTATCACGGATGCGCTGATCCATGGATGAGATGTCGATGCTTTTTAGCGCCGCCAATGCCGCCCCTCCACAGGTCAGGGGTTTGCCAGAGTCATCCGACAACGTCGCCCCCAGGGCCTGGGCCATCCCGGCCCCGCCGTCGTTAGTGGCACTGCCCCCCACCCCTATAATGAACTGGCGATAGCCTCTATCCAAGGCTGCTCTAATTAACTCGCCTGTGCCGTAGGTGGTAGCCGTTAGAGGGTCTCGTCTCTCTACAGGCACTCGAGTTAGCCCCGAGGCCTCGGCCATTTCGATAATCGCTGTCTTTCCCTCCCCCATGACTCCCCAGCGCGCCTTCACCTTCATGCCCAGAGGCCCTGCAACTTCACAGCTCTCCGCTCTTCCACCTGTGCCTAGGAGGAGAACGTCCAGGGTGCCATCGCCCCCATCGGCCATAGGAACAAGGACCGTTTGAGCGTTAGGCACAATTCTTAATATGCCCCTCTTCAAGGCTTCAGCCACCTGAAAGGCGGAGAGGCTGCCTTTGAAAGACTGAGGTGCCAGAACAATTTTCATGATACAGTGGTATTATCTAAGCGAACTATATGCTATCTTATTATAGCGATGTTTTAAAGCTAGGCCGGGAAAGAAGCCGTAAAAAGGGGGGGGGTCGTCAGTAAAAAGGCAGATCTATATCTTGTAGGAAGCCAACATGTGTACTTCCCATCCTCCCACCCCAGGAAGTCAATTGCACTGACTCCTACCTTTATAATGTATACAGGGCATTGGTGAGAAGCCATACAAAAAAGAGCTAGGCAAAGGGCTGACTCATGGAGAAATCTTGGTTAAAGCATTACGACCCCGGAGTGCCCCATACCATCGAATATCCTAGGGTCCCTTTACATAGGTTTCTGGAGCAGTCGGCGGAGAAATACCCGGATAAGATAGCTACCATCTTTCCCGGCAGATTCAATGACGGTACCAGGCTAACTTACGCCGATTTAAACCGTCAGGCCAATAGATTAGCTAACGCCCTGCTGGCCTTAGGGGTTAAAAAGGGCGACCGAGTGGCTCTGTTGCTGCCCAACTGCCATCAATTCGTCATCAGCTACTACGCCATCCTCAAGATAGGGGCCATAGTTGTGGCCACTAACCCCCTCTACTCCCCCAGGGAGATGGAGCAGCAGCTCAACGACGCCGGGGCGGAAACCATCATTGTGCTCAGCCTATTCTATAGAACTATAGCCAAGCTGAGGGACAAAACCAAGCTTAAAAACGTCGTCGTCACCAGCATCAAAGAGTCTTTACCTTCCCTCACTCGCATCCTTTTCACCCTATTTAAGGAAAGGAAAGAGGGCCACAAGATAGATATCAGAGGCCAGGCCCACACTTATCTGTATCGAGACCTCCTCAGCCAATATCCACCCCAAGCTCCCGATGTAGAAGTCGACCCCAAGGATATAGCCATCTTCCAGTACACTGGGGGCACCACCGGCGTACCCAAGGCAGCGGTGGCCACTCACTACAACCTAGTGGCCAATACCCTCCAGATCCACCATTGGCTAAAGGGGATTAAGGACGGAGACGACCTCTTCTTAACGGTGATGCCCCTATTTCACGCCTACGGTATGGTAGTAGCCATGAGCCTCCCGGTGTATATGGCCTCGACGATGGTCCTTCTGCCTCGCTTTGAGACCGACCAGGTGCTCAAGACCATTAAGCGATACAAGCCTACCCTATTCCCCGGCGTTCCCACTATGTATGTAGCCATCAACAACTATCCCCAGGTGAGGAAATATAACCTCCGCTCCATCAAGGTATGCGTCAGCGGCGGGGCTCCTTTGCCTGTCGAGGTGCAGCAGAGGTTCGAGGAGCTCACGGGAGGCAAGCTGGTGGAGGGTTATGGTCTCAGCGAGGCTCCCGTAGCCACTCACGTTACCCCTGTCAGTGGGCTAAGAAAGAAGGGGTCTATGGGCCTTCCCCTTCCCGATGTAGAGGTCAAGATAGTCGACCTGGATACCGGTGAGGTGGAGCTGCCAGTGGGAGAGGCGGGGGAGCTGGCTATAAGGGCGCCCCAGGTGATGCAGGGATACTGGAACAGCCCCGAAGAGACGGACCAGGTGCTCCGCTCCGGCTGGCTCTACACTGGGGACATCGCCAAGGTGGATGAGGATGGCTATTTCAGCATTGTGGATCGCAAGAAAGAGATGATCATCGCCGGAGGCTACAACATATACCCCAGGGAGATAGAGGAGGTCCTCTACGAGCATCCCAAGGTCAAGGAGGTCGTGGCGGCGGGCATCCCCGATGAGTATCGGGGCGAGACGGTGAAGGCCTATATAGTTTTAAGAGAGGGAGAGACTGCCACCCCCGAGGAGATCGTGGAGTTCTGTAGAGAGCGGCTGGCCAAGTATAAAATCCCCAAGCTGATAGAGTTCAGGAAGGAGTTGCCCAAGACAGCCATAGGAAAGGTGCTCCGGCGCATCCTGGTGGAGGAGGAGAAGGCCAAGAAGGCTCAGCATCAGACCCCGCAACAATAGATATAATTTAGCTGATTGTCATACCCACCTGGATGGCTATGACCCCCAGGATCTAAGGGAT
>JAZGDP010000186.1:0-4291 GCA_036477885.1 Dehalococcoidia bacterium | reverse complement strand
ATTTTGAATTAGATGGTGAAAACGTTGCTCGACGAGTTACAGTATGCTATACTACACCACGCATCTGTAAAAACGGGAAGGGAAATCCTAACAGGAAGTTAGAAAACTAAATCTATGGAAGAAACAGAAGCATTCGAAGAACCGACGGAACCCTCAGATACGGTAAGCATGAAAAGCCTCTTAGAGGCGGGTGTACATTTTGGACACCAAACCAGACGTTGGCACCCCAAGACTAAACCCTATGTCTTCACTCAGCGTAACGGCATCCATATCATAGACCTTCAGCAAACCCTAACCATGCTAACCGATGCCTGCGACTTCATACGAGAAGTGGCAAGTAAAGGAGGCGAAGCCCTGTTTGTAGGCACCAAGAAGCAGGCTAAGGAGGTCATAGAGCAAGAGGCCCAGCGATGTGGAATGTATTACGTAACCCATAGATGGCTAGGGGGTACTCTCACTAACTTCGCCACCATCCAGTCCCGTATAGATTATCTGGTTCGATTGGAGGACGATAAGCTTAAGGGCAAATTCGAAGTCCTGGCCAAGAAGGAGGCCCTAAAGCTGGAAGAGCAAATCGTACGGCTGAATACTCACCTGGGCGGATTTAAGGCCATGACCAAGCTGCCCGATGTCCTCTTTGTGGTGGACCCGGGCAAAGAGAAGATAGCGGTAGCCGAGGGCAGACGCATGGGCATACCCATAGTCGCTATCGTGGACACCGATTGTAATCCGGAGCTCATAGATCATCCCATACCGGGTAATGACGATGCCATAAGGTCGATCAAGCTTTTGACCGCCAAGATCGCTGACACCATCCTAGAGGGTGTGGCTCAAAGGGAGGCCGCAGCCTTGGAGGATCAGAAACTCCATGAGGATACGGCGGTGGAGTTGGAACCCTCTTTAGAGTCCAGCATACCCCTGCCGGAGGCTGGGGAAAGTTAAGAAAAGTGTTGGAAGTCTCAACCCAAGATATTAAATCCCTCCGGGAGAGTAGCGGGGCAGGGGTTATGGACTGTAAAAAGGCTCTTATAGAGGCCCAGGGCGACCTCGGAAGAGCAGAGGAGATTCTCAAGAAGCAAGGATTGGCTAAGGCGGTTAAGAAGGCAGGACGAGCTACCGAACAAGGTATCATCGAGGCCTATGTCCATGGAGGGGGTAGGATTGGGGCGATGGTGGAGGTTAATTGCGAGACCGATTTCGTTGCCCGTACCGAGGAGTTTAAAGAGCTTGCCCATAACATCGCCATGCAGGTGGCGGCCATGACTCCTCTCCATATCGATCCCAGCGAATTGCCCCAGGAGACGGAGCTAAATTCCGAGGAGGCAGCCCTTCTTCAACAACCCTACATTAAAGATCCCTCTAAGACCGTTAAGGATATCATCACGGAGACAGTGGCCAAGGTGGGCGAGAACATAACGGTTAGACGGTTCTCACGATTTGAACTGGGCGAGGGGTGAAGAGGTGAGCACTGCTCACCGTAAATACCGGCGTATCTTGTTGAAGCTCAGCGGAGAGGCCTTAACTGGCAGCAGTGGCTTCGGCATAGATACCGATATAGTGGCTCAAATAGCTCGACAGCTCAAGAAAGTCAAGGAAACGGGCTGTGAAGTGGCCGTGGTAGTGGGAGGGGGGAACATATGGCGGGGCTCGGAGGCGGAAGCTAAAGGGATGGATCGGGCCACCGCCGACTACGCAGGAATGATAGCCACGGTGATAAATGCTCTGGTCTTGCAAGATGCCCTAGAAAAGGAGGGGGTCACTACTAGAACCCAATCGGCCATAATCATCCAAGCGGTGGCAGAGCCCTATATTCGCCGTAGGGCAATACGTCACCTGGAAAAGGGACGAGTGATTATCTTCGCTGCCGGCATCGGCAACCCCTACATGACCACAGACACGGCGGCTGCCCTACGAGCGGTGGAAATCGGCGCCGAGGTCTTGCTAATGGGCAAAAACGGTGTTGATGGAGTGTATGATTGCGATCCTTTGAAGAATCCCAAGGCCACTAAATTCGCCCACTTAACCTACATCGATGCTCTGAATCGCCATTTGGAAGTAATGGACGCCACTGCCCTTACGCTGTGTATGGAAAACAACCTGCCTATAATCGTATTCAATTTACAGGCTCCTAACAGCGTCTTGAGAGCAGTAGCAGGCGAGGAGATAGGCAGCCTGGTCTCTGCCAAGCCTGCTGTAGTAAAGTCCCCTAATTAGGGCAGTTTAAGATACCAGTTTCGGCAGCGATGTCCCCCATATTGCCTAAAATCTCCCTGATATATGCTTTACAAGGCCAGACAAAAGTTGATACTTTAATGATGCTTCTACCCTGTCTGAATATCTCGGCGTTGGTGGTGGGAAAATGATGGAGAATAGGCTCGTAGACATCAAAGAGAAGATGCAAAAGGCCCTAGCCAAGCTGCAAAATGATTTGGCCACCATTCGCACCGGGAGAGCCACCCCGGCTTTGGTGGAGTCCATCTCCGTAGATTACTATGGAGTCCCCACACCTCTAAATCAGCTAGCCGGCATCTCCGTGCCCGAGGCCCAATTACTGGTTATTCAACCATGGGACAAGCAATCTCTAAGCAGCATCGAGAAGAGCATCCTTAAGTCTGAATTGGGGCTCAACCCCAGCAACGATGGTACGGTGATTCGAGTACCCATACCCAAACTTACCGAGGAGCGACGCAAAGAGCTGGTGCGGATGGTGAAAAAGCGTGTGGAGGAAGAGAGGGTGGTGGTTCGCAATATAAGGCGCGAGGCTATAGAGATAACTAGAACGTTGGAGAGAAATAAAGAGGTATCCCAGGACGAGCAGAGGCGCCTTCAGGACCAGGTGCAGAAACTCACCGATAAGTTCATCGGTGACATCGACCGCGTGGGCAGCGAGAAGGAAGCCGAGTTAATGGAGGTATGAAAGCCGTCTAAGCTATCCCTTTTGTGTCTAAGGCTGATTAGTGAGGAAACCAAACCGATGACCCGGTCAACGACTACTCTGGAAATAACCCCCCTCCCCAAGCATGTGGCCATCATCATGGATGGCAATGGGAGATGGGCTCAACAGCGGAATTTGCCCCGATTGGCGGGGCATCGGGCCGGGACTGAGAACATTCGAAGGGTGGTTCAGGGCTTTGCCCAATACAACATAAAGCACCTCTCTCTCTACGCCTTCTCCACCGAGAACTGGGCCCGCCCCAAGGAGGAAGTCTGGGGGTTGCTGCGGATTCTGGCCTCCGTGATTAACCGGGAGACCAAGGCATTACACAAAGAAGGAGTCAAGATCCAGCATATAGGCCGATTGGATCGGTTGCCCAAGAGGATACAAAATGCTGTAGTGCGAGCCGTAGAATTAACTCGAAATAACACCAGGATGAACCTGAACGTGGCCTTTGACTACGGTGGGCGGGCGGAGATCATAGATGCTGTAAAGCATATTGTCAAGGAGGGCATACCCCCCGAGCAGATAGATGAGAGGCTTTTAGGCCATTACCTGTACACCAACGGCATGCCCGATCCTGATCTGATAATAAGAACAGCCGGAGAGATGCGTCTAAGCAACTTCCTTATCTGGCAGACAGCCTATAGCGAATACTATTTCACCCCCATATTGTGGCCGGATCTTGATATGAAGGAGATCGAAAAAGCCCTTCTGGCCTATTCCCATCGCCAAAGACGCTTCGGTGGGTTATGATTAATAGGTCTACAGGACAAAACTGAGGTGAACTCATTCCGGCTCAATATTACCTGATAAAGCCCATGGGGCAAAGAATAACAACTGCCCTGATAGCAGTGCCCATACTTCTTCTGGTGATTTGGGTAGGCGACCCCTTGTTCACGTTGATGATAGTCGCCGTAACCCTATTGGGTCTGTGGGAGTTCTATGACGTCGTCAGTCATCGCTGGGGACGTCCTTTCGTATTTTTAGGAGCCCTGGGTGCCCTCATCTTTATTATTAACGCCTTCGCCGGGGATTCGGCTAATATGCCTTTGGTGGCGCTGGGGGTGCTGGCTATCTCGGTGGTGTGGCTCCTCACCCAAGGACGAGGCAGAGGCAGCTTCACTTCCTGGGCATGGACTCTAGCGGGGGTCTTCTTCCTGGGCTGGACCCTAGGTTACTTTGTTCTGCTGAGGAATGTCAGTTCCGGCAGAGAATGGGTGATTGTAGTCCTATTCACCATCTTTGCCGCAGACACCGCCGCCTTCTTCGTCGGCAAGGCCATAGGCAAGACGCCTTTAGCACCCTCCATCAGCCCCCAAAAGACCTGGGAGGGAGCCGTAGGGGGGCTGTTAG
>JAZGDP010000185.1:0-5163 GCA_036477885.1 Dehalococcoidia bacterium | reverse complement strand
CCCAGCCCCATCATCGAGGTGGACGGCTACGCCGTATTGGATTGAAGCTCTGGTGCTAGTTAGCGTAATCTCTCTGCATCTGGAGCTACATGCGGCCTGATCCTAGGCAACACAATAGGACAATTTCAGCGGTTTATTATAGGGATTTAGCCCCTAGGAGGTGAGCCATGGATCTGGTGCTAACGGGCGGGAACGTACTGACCATAGACAACCAAAACCGCCGGGCGGAGGCGGTGGCGGTAGAGAAGGGGAGAATCGCTGAGGTAGGAGCCAGCGCTGAGATAGCCAAGCTGGTGGGGCCCGATACCAAGGTAGTCCACCTGGCCGGCCGAGCCCTCATACCGGGGTTCATAGATCCCCACAATCACTTCAGCATGACCACCTTTGAGCCCATTTCGGTGGATTGCCGGGTGCCTCCTCATAACAGTATCAGCGGCATTCTGGAGGCCATATCTGTCGCGGCTAAGGATATGCCCCGGGGGCGCTGGATATGGGGATGGGGGTTCGATATGAGGCTGGTGAAGGAGGACCGCAGGATCACTCGATGGGAGCTGGATGAGGCAGCGCCTGGTAACCCCGTTTGCATAATGGATCTCTCCTATCACGCCTGCTACGTCAACTCGGCCGCCCTTAAGCTGGCAGGCATCGACCGCAACACGCCAGACCCACCATGCGGTTGGATACTTCGGGACGATAAAGGGGAACCGGATGGCACTCTTTGGGAGAATGCCTTGAACTCTGTACATAGCCCCTCTCTCAGGGCTCACCTGGATCAGTATGGGGACGATGTGGCTGATCTGGTGCATCATAACTGCATGAGGCACTTGGCTTGCGGTATCACCAGCGTGGGAGATGCCCTGGTCATGCCTGAGACTGCGGAGATGTATCGCTTGACCGACGAGCACAAGAAGCTACCCATATTGATACACCAGATGCTAGGCGGTGATCAGTTCTTCTTGCCTCCCCATCGCGTAAGCAGGGGCGAGACGGGCGACGGCAATGTATCTGACCGACTGAGGGGCGGCACGATGAAGATATTTATGGACCCCGAATATCCCAGCCCTGCCATGATTTGTTATCATTCTGATGGTCGGGAGGAACGTTATGGGGAGCGATATTACACCCAGGAAGAGGTAGATGCGCTGGTGCTGGCTGCCCACAAACGAGGCTTGCAGGTGGCTATACACTGCCTTGGCCCTTGGGGCGTAGAGCTGGCCTTGAACGCCTTCGAGAACGCCCAAAAACAGCATCCCCTTCCGGAGCCTCGCTTCCGCATAGAGCATTTCTGGCTGCCTACCCTATCACAGATCAAACGTGCCAAGTCCTTAGGGATAATCGCCTCCGTCCAGCCTCCCTTCATTTTTAATTATGCCGATATAGAGGAGGAGCGGGCCAAAGAGATGGGAGGCGATACAAGGGTAGAACCTTTCAAGTCTATGCTCTCCGAAGGCTTGGTCGTTGCCGCCAGCTCCGATTGCCCTTGCTCCCCGCTGGAACCCTTGTTAGGGCTATACGCCATGGTTACCCGCCGGAAGCGATCAGACGGACTTCAAGCAGCACCAGAAGAGGCGGTTACTCCCATGGAGGGACTTCGAATGTATACCGTAAATGCGGCCTACGCCATGCTTCGCGATGGTGAGGTCGGCTCGTTGGAGAAGGGTAAGCGCGCCGATATGATAGTCCTCAGCCACGATCCCACCGCCGTAGACCCTGAGTTCATCCGGGATATAGCAGTCGAACAGAGCTATGTAGACGGCCAGCTCCTCTACCAGCGCTAAGGGTCTGCCACGTTGATTATACTGGCAGCTTCCGCTGCCGGAGTGGAAAGCCAATATAAAAGGGACGCCGGGAGAGAAGGTCGGGATTCTATCGCACAATCTTATTCAGGCCACGTGAGGCCTCCTGGAGCGGCTGTGAAAAGGGCGTCGTGGGAAGGGTGGGTGAGAATAGAAAGCGGCCCTATTGCTAGGCTTACTCCCAAAAGTCATAGAAGTGGTGCACCGGGCCATGTCCTCGACCCAGGGGGAAGGCGTGGATAATAGCCTGGGTGATGTACTCCTTGGAGCGGCGCACCGCCTCCACGACATCGAGGCCCAGGGCTAAGTGGGCGGCGATGGCGGAAGCGAAGGTGCAGCCGGTGCCATGGGTGCTGCTGGTCTCCACCCGCGGCGAGCTGAGCTCATGGAACTCCACGCCATCATAGAGCAGATCCGAGGCTGGCCCTTCCCTGTGCCCCCCTTTAATCACCACACTCTTGGCTCCCATGGATACTAGCTCCACCGCGGCCCTGCGCATATCCTCCAGCGATTCTATAGGATGTCCCACCAGCGCCTCGGCCTCCGGTATATTGGGGGTGATTACCAGCGCAAGAGGGATCAGCTTCTCCCGCAACGTGGCTGTAGCATCCTCCTTTAGAAGCCTATCGCCGCTCTTGGCTACCATAACTGTGTCCACTACAAGATTGGGTAGGTTGTACTCCCTCACCTTCTCAGCTACTACCTCGATAACCTCGCTATTGGCCAGCATCCCAGTTTTAACCGCATCGGCTCCTATGTCCTTTACCACCGCATCTATCTGGGCGGCCACCAGTGCAGGGGGCAGCTCTAAAACTTGGGTCACCCTCAGGGTGTTCTGAGCGGTAATGGCGGTGAGCACCGAGGTGCCGTAAACACCAAGGGCGGCAAAGGTCTTTAGGTCCGCTTGGATGCCCGCCCCAGCCCCTGAGTCGGACCCGGCGATGGTCATGGCGATTTTCCTACTGCCTTTTCTTTGAGGAGCCATTTTCATGCTTATCCCTAAGCTCTATTATCTATGTCCTTAAAGCCACAGCTAGCCTAGCTATTTTACTCGGTTAAGGCTGTTCGAGTAAAGGAGGTAAAGTGTCACTAATCTACTGGACGAGAGCACAAGGTTCGGCTTATTCTCCAGAAGTGGGCTTAAGCCAGGATTTGCAATGGCCTCTAACCTAACATGCAAAGAAAGGGTCCATATTCTTAGAGGATCGCAGTTAGTAGTTTAGGGCAAGGAGGCCTATTGCCAGAAGGACTACGGCCGCACTCAGAAACTTTAATGAACTTTCAGGGCTGGACAGAAAAACTGCTTTGTCCAAGGTCATTGTCTTCCCACCGGCAAACTCCACAACCCCGCTCACTCGCACGGCCTTGCGCCTTATGGAGCGTACCTGAGTGCTTAAGACTCGCTGGGCAAGGCTGAGGCCGAAACAAGACGCAGCGACCAAAACTGCGGCTGCATTTATATCGAGGGCGCTCACCCAGTAGCCGGTCAAGAAGGGAAAAGCGCCCCAGGAGAGGGCAAACCAAAAGTTGGAGTGAAAGCGGCCGCCAAAAAGCTCCAGATTGTAAGCCAGAAGGATGAAGCCCCCAAAGGCAACGAAGGCCAAGAGCCATAGACTAATAGTGAAGGCCGCTACCACCCCCAAAGCCACCGCCCCGCCAATGGAGATGGCTGCTGCAACAGACAACGCCCAGGTGGGTATATGAGTTTTAAGGGGTCTGCCGTTGAGTTCGTCCAAGGCATGAGCTCCTATGCCTACGGCCAGGAAGAAGGCTAGAAGGGTTCCACCCAGCCGGTCTAAATGTAGAGAAGGAGAAAGGGCCACCCCCATAACCACATAACTCAGATGCCATAAAGTATAAGGGGGGTGTAGGATGGTTGAATAATCTCGCCAGCCTCCCTTCTCTAGAGCGTAAAATGCCGGTTTCAGGTCTGTTTCCATGTTCCACCCCACTACGCCAGGATAGTTTTAGTACCGCTGCCAATATCGAAAGACGCCCCGATCTTTAGTATCCATAATAGCATACAATGACTAAGAAACGGCTACGACTTGTCGAAGGCCTTTGATTCTCACCGAACCCTTTTTAAGCCTAGGAAGTAAGATAAGATTTAAAAGCTCTGGGGAGCGAATGGATCTATGGATGTGGGAAAAAACCTAAGGGCAAGGAGATTATTCAAGGGCATCGCCCACGAATATGACCTCCTGGTGGAGGTTCTGAGCTTCGGGCAGAACGCCCGGTGGCGCAACCTTATGGTCTCCCACCTCTCAGCCGACGGCAAAAGCAAGGTTCTGGATATCTGCACCGGCACCGCTGGAGTGGCCATACAGATATCCCGCAGGTATAGATGCCAGGTTATTGGCCTGGATATCAGCGAGAATATGCTGATGCAGGGCCAGAGGAACGTTGAGGGTGCAAAGCTAAACCATTCGATTGGATTGATTCAGAGCAGGGCTGAGAGCATGGGTTTCCCCGATGAGTATTTCGACGCTATAACCTTTACCTATCTTCTTCGCTATGTCGATGACCCCCAAGCGACCCTTGTAGAGATCTGTAGAGTGCTTAAACCCGGGGGCTCTCTGGCCTCCCTGGATTTCGCTGTGCCTCATAGCCCTTTGTTTAAGGCCCTATGGCTACTTTATACTCGAGGGGTGTTGCCAGCGGTAACGAGATTTATCTCGCCGGGGTGGCGAGAGGTGGGCTCCTTTTTGGGGCCCAACATCTCCCAGTTCTATCGTAGATACTCCCTTGATGAACTGTTGGAGATGTGGCGGGCCGCAGGCATAAGAGATGCTCAAGCAAGACGCCTCAGCCTGGGTGGAGGCGTGGTGATGTGGGGGAGTAAGGAGAAGTAGGTGGCCTGGGGCCTGCAAGACCCCGGCCCGAGGCCTGTGCTCTAAGCCTGCTTTCTTATTTCACCGCAATAAGGGTATCCATCATGTCAGGCTCACTGGCTGTAAAACTGGCCTCGCAGCTCTACCCTTCGTCATGCTCTATACCAAGGAGCTCTTCCACGGTATCTCCGGCCTCGTGAAGGTCCCCTGCTTCCAGCAACTCGATGATTTCCTCACCTGTGGCTCTATCCGTACCGGTTGCCGTCTCCAGGAAATGCTCGATGTGATGCAGGGCATCCTCTACATCCCGTCCCTGGATGTCGATATCGGCCAGGCGCAGGTGAAGCTGCTCCCCGGTCAGCGCCGGCTCCGCTGTGCCTGCCAGCATCCCCTCGATGGTGTGCTCTGCGCCATGAAGCTCACCAGCCTCCAACATTTCGAGCACCTCTTCCATCTGGTGCCTGTTTTCGGGGTCTGTAACCAGTTCGATTATATGCACCACGTGATGCTGGGCCTCAACGATGTTATCGTTTTTG
>JAZGDP010000184.1:0-5457 GCA_036477885.1 Dehalococcoidia bacterium | reverse complement strand
TCTAAGCCAGAGCGATCGGGGTGAATAAGGGCTGATTAACCTCATACTCCTTCGCTACCTCTTCGAAGGGGGCTTATTAAAGCCGCTTTTCCACTGGGGAACTACCGGCCACCTAGGCCGCCATATCGATTCTCTCCATATCCATAGCCGCTAACTGTGAAACCGGATCGAAGCCCCGCTCGAGGCCCACTTGGAGCCGGGATTCGCCCCCAGACGTCAGCGCCCCGAATGGCCTGCAAAGCCTGTTACCGGCCAAACCCGGCGTGCTTGGCTCCCCGAAGCCGTGGGTCCAGCAGGTCCCTCAAGCCATCGCCAAAGACCTGGACGCCGAATACGAATAGAGTAATGGCCAGGCCTGGAAAGACCACCCCCCAAGGGTTCTGGTTCACAAAATGGCGGGCTTCATCCAGCATTTTCCCCCAGGAGGGGAATGGGGGTGGGACTCCCAGCCCCAGGAAGCTCAAGGCCGCCTCGGAGAGGACCGCCCAACCCACGCTAAGGGTGGCCACAATGATAATGGTTACCATAATATTGGGAAGGATATAGTACCTTATTATCCTCCAGTGGGAGCACCCGATGGCCCGCGCCGCATCAATATATTGACTCTCTTTCACCGCCAGCACGTGTCCTCTAATGATTCGGGATATCCAAACACTATAGGCTATGCCCAGGGCTGCGATAACCTTGAACATCCCCCCTTCGGGGCCTATCCACACGTCTTGGAAGATTCCCACAATGGCCAACACAAACAATAAATAGGGAAAAGCCAGCCAGCCATCCACAAAGCGCTGTATCAGCATGTCCAGCTTGCCTCCGAAGTAGCCTGATACGACGCCCAGGACCGTAGCACCGGCTAAACCTAAGGCGGTGGCGCTCAGCCCTACAATAACCGAAATCCTGGCCCCATGAACAATCCTGCTGAATATATCCCGCCCTAGTTGGTCAGTACCGAACCAGTAGGAAGTACTGGGGCCCAGCCCTTCATCGCCGTGGTTTAGATCCATAATGCCCTCGGGGGCTATCCATGTGGCGAAGATTGCCATAAATAACATTACGGCAACGATGACCAACCCCAGGCCAGCCAAGGGTTTCTCCTTGAACATTCGGCCAAAAAACTCCCTTATTGGGTGTTTTTCCTTGGGCAAAAACGGCTCTTCGCCCCGCCCAACAGCTACAGCATCCCTGGCCATTTACCTTCCAGCCTCCTCAACGGTGCTTCCTTTGGGCCTGTAAGCCCATCTTCTACGATCTTTCATTCTAACTCTTTCTCTCCATCAGAAAAAGTCCCTAGCCCCTCAAGAAGGGCCCAAGGTCTAATTTTGGCGAACCCTGGGATCGAGGTATCCATAAAAGAGGTCCACAACCAGATTAACGAAAACTACGAATATTCCCAGGACCAGGGCCACCCCTTGAAGGGTCGGGAAGTCTCGCTGCAGCACGCTGTTAAGGGCGAGACGACCCAGGCCGGGCACGTCGAATATGTTCTCTACAATTACCAGTTCTCCTGATATAGAGACGAACTCCAACCCCATTATGCTGACCACCGGAATGAGGGCATTCTTGATAACGTGTCGCAGGATGACCGCCCGCTCTGTAAGGCCCTTAGCCCAGGCGGTGCGTACATAATCCTGACGCACCACCTCCAGGGTCATGCCCCTGGTCATACGCATAATGCTGGCCATTCGAGGCAGGGCTGCCACGGCTGCCGGTATAGCAAGGAAGGCCAGATTGGAGATAGGGTTGTCAACAAAGTCCACCGCTTCCCTAGGGGGAGTCCACTGGAAATAGATGGCGGGCAGCAAGAGGATCATACTTCCTATCCAGAAGCTGGGAACCGCTAGCCCCATCAAGGCTACTGTTCGGCCAGCGTAGTCTCCTATGGTGTCCTGCCGTACAGCGGAGACAACACCGATGGGAATACCCGCTAGAGCGGCCATTAGTATAGCCATAAGGCCCAGTTGCAAGCTTATGGGAGCGGCCTTCTTAAGCAGCTCGGTTATTTCAATCCCCGGGGAGATAGTTATCGCCCTCCCTAGGTTTCCGCCCAGGGCGCCCCACTGCCATTGGGTGCTTTTCCCCAGGGTATAACCTATCTTACCGACAAAAACCACCTCTTGGAGGGGTTTGGAAGTGACACTTTCCAGCTTTACCCAATTAAACCCCCCATCGGTTGTACGAAGGATGGTGCCCCCTTCACCCACCGCCAGGCCTTTTTCCAAATCGGTGAAATCTATGGAGAGGAGGTCCTTTTTTACCGTGGTACTTTGGCTAAACCAGGTGAGTCCGCCGTTACCGGTGCGAAGAATGTAGCCCTCATCGCCCACCGCCCAGCCGTTGGAAGCATCCAGGAAAAGGATATCGTTGAGGGAAGCAGTGATATGGCTCTCCTGGGGGACCCAGGTAGCGCCTCCATCGGCGGTGTGAAGAACGAGGCCGTCCTCGCCCACCGCCCAACCGCTGTCGGGGTCTATGAAGGTAAAGGTTGACAGCTTCTTTTCGATGTTGAGGGGTTGAGGCGTCCACGTAATGCCGCCATTCTCTGTATGAAGGATCTCGCTTTTCTCGGTGAGAATCCAGCCGTTTTGGGCATCGACAAAAGCCACATCCACCAGGCGCTGGGTAGTGCCGCTGGACTGAAATATCCAGGGCTCCGCCTGGCCATCCTTGTTCCTGGGTAGCTGGTTTATTATGCTTTTTATCTCCTCAGCGCTAAGATCCAGCGTACGTCCTCCCTCTATCATTTGGGCTATTTCGTCGATGGGATAGGGAGCGCCGGCCTCTTTAGCCTTTTTGACTATCTCCCTTACTCTATCGCCTTCGTTCAGTTCCCCGGCTATCCTCCTTATTGGGTCATCGGTATAAAAGATGGCCCCATCCGATCCCACCACCCATCCGGTATTTTTGTCGATGAAGGAGAGGGCCTCAAGCTCATGCTGCTTACTGACAAAGTCTATGAAGGTCCAGTTGGCCCCTCTGCTGGTGATCCTCCAGAGGTAGCGGCCTTTGCCCAGCCCCCACCCTCTCGTTTCATCCACAAACACAAAGCTTTCTGCCCAGCTATTTTCCACGGGTTTGAGATTGCTCCAGGTAAGGCCCTCATCCCTGCTTTTTAACCCAGTGCTAATCTGTTCAGGCCAGCCTATTAACCATGTGATATATTGGCGAACGGGATTTTTCCTAAGGCCCAGCCTCTCTCTCATCAGCTCTTTGCCCTGTGGAGAGCCGCCGGTGCCACCACTGCGCCCCGAGGCGTAGATTATATCTACCGTGTCGGCGGGAAGCAGCCGTATGATGGTGAACACCAGGACGGTAACAATCACCACGGTAGGAAAAAGGAGCAAAAGCCTTCGAATAACGTATTGGCTCACTCTATTTAACCTCCCGAGTCACCTATCTTCGTAGAGGTGGGAAGGACCCCTTTTTTATTTTATCCAGTATAGCCTCTGTAGACCTATTCTAACAATTATTTTGTATAATACCAAGGCTGGGGAGCAATCCCGATATCCTCGGAGCGCTCCCCAGTCTTAATCACGGCTTATCCTAATGGCTTAGCTGCTTATCTCGTCGGCGCATCCTCGGCCAACCAGGCCTCCTCCAGCATTTTAGCCATTGCATTCCAGTCGGCCTTGGGCCCGTAGTTCAGTAAGTAGGGTTGCCAACCATAGTCTACGGGAATGCTCGAAGGAACGACGTAGTATACCTGACAGGCCATATAACGCTGGATCTCGTCCCAAAGCGCCTTTCGCGCTACCGGGTCAATCTCGACCCTCTGCTGTAGAAGCAAGTCGGTCAGGAAGGGATCATCCACGTGGCTGGCATTCCGGGGAGTGCCTGGCAGGAAGAAGCCAGCTATGGCGTCGGGGTCGGTAAAGAAGGATTGGGCGAGGTGAGCTATGTCGTCAAACTCCCCCCGGGCTACCGCGGTGATGTAGGTCCCATACTCCGCGTTCTGGATGGTTAGGTCAATCCCTATAGCCTCCAAGGCACTGGCGAGAAATTCGGTCTTCCCGGAGAAACCAAGGCCATAGTCGGCGGTAGTCGTGAAAGTGGCGGAGAATCCATCGGGGTAGCCCGCCTCGGTCAGAAGTTCCCTAGCCCGAGTGGGGTTGTATTCGTAATTCTCCTGGCACTCGGGATCCAGCTCCTCGAAGGGCAGGAACCATTGGGTGGTTCCCTCCCCGATCTCTCGCCCTTTATAGACTTCCCCATTAGGGCCAATGCTGCCGGCGGCCACTGCCTCGGCCTCCCGGTCTATAGCCATGCTGATGGCGCGTCGTACCCTAACGTCGTTGAAGGGAGGCTTGTCGGTGCGCAGGGCGAGGTGGTCGCCCCACACGACTTCACCTTTGACTACGACTATCGCCCGTCCCTCGTCGGCCATGTCGTATAAATCCTGTAGGGGTATCCCTGTCCACCAGAGGAACCCACCAAAGAGGTTGCCGGCGAACTCCGTTTTCTGCGCCTGGAAGTCGGCAAACTGTGCTACTGCATCGGGTATGACCCGCCAGATTACACGCTCGATGTAGGGAATCCCCTCGGCGGCGCGGTAGTAGTCGGGGTTCTTGTCCCATACCCACTGCACCAGAGGTTCAGACTCCTCAACATTCAGTATCCAGGGCCCGGTGCCGATGACCGCCTCAGGCGTGTTCAAGTCCCCGAACTCCTCCAGCACTTCGGGAGCAAACATGTGGACGGCGCCGAGGGCTAGGACTTGAACCAGAGGGGCAAAGGGAGCCGAAAGATGGAGCACCGCCGTCAGGTCGTCCCGGCACTCCACGCTCTCCAGGGTGCCGAACAGCTCCCGGTTGGGAGACTCGGGCTCCAGGTAACGCTCCAGGGTGAACTGCACATCGGAGCAGACGAACTGGCGACCGTTCAGCGGCGGCTTGTTATGCCACCTGACCCCGTCCCTCAGGAAGAGCACCAGAGCGGTGTCCGACTCCCACTCGAAGCCGAGGGCCAGGTCTGGTGCAGGCTCGAGGTTACCTATGAACTCGAGAGAGTTGGGGTCCGCCCAGTTAGGCCCGTGGGTATACCCAAACAGCCGGCTTTGAGTAAAGGATGCGAAGTTCATGGTAAGCCAGGATCTATTCCTGGTAGGATCGAAACTGGGAGGATCGCCGTAGGCGTCAAGCCGAACGAAGCCTCCGGGTATGGGCACATCCCCTACTACTGGCACCGACGTTGGCGTGGGTTCACCAGCCGGGGTTGTGGGCGTGGGTTCACCAGCCGGGGTTGTGGGTGTGGGTTCGCCAGCCGGGGTTGTGGGTGTGGCTTCGCCAGCCGGAGTTGTGGATGTGGCAGCGGGTCCTGGGCCGGGAGTTTCGTCCTCATCTCCCCCACAGGCCGCTGCCACCAAGACCAAGACTAGCCCCAGGCTGATTAGTAGGTTTCTGCGTCTCTTCAATTTACCCTTTATCAAGATATACCTCCTTTCTAAAATGTTTTTCCTTAGGG
>JAZGDP010000183.1:0-3606 GCA_036477885.1 Dehalococcoidia bacterium | reverse complement strand
TCCCTTTACTCGGAAGAGGAGGCGGAGCTTCATAGCAAAGCTCGTCTGGGAGAGCTGGCCCGCCAACGCCTGATCGAGGCCAACCTGCGACTGGTGGTTAGCATAGCCAAGAGATATCAGGGCAAAGGATTATTCCTTTTCGATCTCATACAAGAAGGCAACATCGGTTTGATGAGGGCGGTGGAAAAGTTCGACTACAAAAGGAGATGCAGATTCAGCACCTATTCCACCTGGTGGATACGTCAAGCCATTTTGAGGGCTCTTACGGACCAGGGCCACATGATCAGGCTTCCCGTACATCTGGGGGAGTCGGCCGGTAAGGTGGAGCGGACGAGACATCGATTGCTGCAGAAGCTGGGTCGGGAACCCACCTCAGAGGAGTTGTCGGTGGAGACAGACCTTTCAGTGGACAAGGTGGAGAGGGTGATGATGGCGTGGCAGCAGCCCGTCTCCTTGGATGAACCTAGGGGTGAGGACGGAGTGCTGCTGGGAGAACTGGTGAGTGATGGAGAGAAGCTCTCTCCCAGCGATGTGGCCTCCCATCACCTTCTCAGGGAGCATTTAAATGCGGTCATGAGCTCCTTGGGTGCCAGGGAACGGGAGGTCATGGAACTGCGCTACGGCCTTAGGGATGGGCGGGAGTATACCCTGAAGGAAGTGGGACAGATCTTGGGAGTAACCCGGGAACGGATTCGCCAAATCCAAGGAGGGGCCCTGCGGTACCTACGACAGGGTCCACTAAGAGAGGCCCTGGAAGGATATCTGTAAACTGACCCTTGGAAACCTCCTCTAAATTTTCCCTTTTCACCTATATCTTTTTCTCTATGCTCTATCTCTTGATGATTATTAATGCTATTACTTACCCAGCAAACCCAGCCTCAGCCCTACCTGATGCCTAGTCACACAGATCCCTTAATGTGTGCCACTTAGCTTTCGGGTATAGATAAGACCCTTGGGAAGCGCTCCCACGATGATTCTTGCATAACTCTTTAGTGAAAGGGACTCCCTTTATTGAAAAACTCGCTCTATATAACATATAATCGGCCAGAGGAACGGTAATAAGAGCAATGCTTAAGAACGCCAGTTGTGGAGAATTAACCCTAGCGCAGGTTGGACACAAGGTAGCTCTAGCGGGGTGGGTGCATCGGCGAAGGGATCACGGTGGCCTAATATTTATAGACCTGCGGGACAGGGCGGGCATAGTACAGGTGGTCTTCAACCCTGAGGTATCCCCCTCGGCCCATGAAATAGCCAGCGAGTTCCGCAATGAATGGGTGGTGAGGGTGGAAGGGGAGGTAACGAAGCGCCCTGCGGGCACAGAGAACCCCAATTTGGCCACTGGGGAGATCGAAGTCCTCACTGAAACAGTGGAGGTGCTGAACCCCTCGAAAACGCCACCCTTTTATATAAACGAGGACGAGGAGGTGGATGAAGGGCTTCGACTGAAATATAGATACCTGGATCTCAGACGCCCCAAAATGCAGGAGAATATCCTTCTACGCCATAGGGTAGTCAAATTCATTCGGGACTTCTTGGATAAGAAGGGCTTCTTGGAGATAGAGACCCCCATACTCATCAAAAGCACTCCAGAAGGAGCTCGTGACTATCTAGTGCCCAGCCGCCTTTACAGCGGTCAATTCTACGCTCTACCTCAATCTCCCCAACAGCTCAAGCAGCTTCTTATGATCGCAGGTTTCGAAAGATATTTCCAGATAGCTCGCTGCTTCCGAGATGAGGACCAGAGGGCGGATCGCCAGCCCGAGTTTACCCAATTAGACCTGGAGATGAGCTTTGTGGAGGAAAAGGATGTTTTGGATCTAACGGAGGAGCTTTTCGCCTCCTTGGTAGAATCGGTCAAGCCGGAGATGAAGGTTATGAAGTCCTTCCCACGCCTTTCGTATAAAGAGTGTATGGATAGATACGGCACCGATAAGCCCGACCTGCGTTTCGGCTTGGAGCTGGTTGACCTTTCGGATCTGGTGGCCGAGACAGAGTTCAATGTATTTCGCAGCGCTATCGAAGGGGGAGGGGTGGTGAAGGGGTTTTCCGTTCCCGGCTGTGCCTTCTATTCCCGCCGTCAGCTGAATGAGCTAACGGAGCTGGTAAAAGAACAGGGAGCTCAAGGGTTGATCACCATAGCTCTGGAGGGGAAGACGACAGAGGATCTAAAGGGCTTAACCCCAGAGAGGGTCAGATCTGCTGCCATGAAACATCTGTCAGTGGAGCGTATAAAAGATATGGCCGCTCGATTGGGAGCAAAGATGGGCGACCTCCTCCTCATCGTAGCTGGCTCCACCGCCGTTGTAAATCGAGCCCTCGCATCTCTACGTCTGGAGATGGGACATCGTCTTCAATTGCAAGACCCTGACCTTCTGGCCTTCGCCTTTGTAGTGGACTACCCTCTCTTTGAATGGAGCGAGGAGGAGGGCCGGTGGGACTCCACTCATCACCCATTTACTGCGCCGAAGGAGGATGACATCCCTCTGTTGGACAGTAACCCGGGAGAGGTGATGTCCAAGGCTTACGATCTGGTTTGCAATGGATGTGAGCTCTCCAGCGGGAGTATAAGGATTCACGACCGGAACCTGCAGGAGAAGGTGTTCCGACTGCTGGGTTACGGTCCTGAGGAGGTCCAGCAGCGCTTCGGACATATGCTGGAGGCCTTTGAGTATGGAGCCCCTCCTCATGGTGGTATCGCCCCGGGTATAGACCGCCTGGTGATGCTGCTGGCCAAGGAGGAGAGCATCCGCGAGGTCATCGCTTTCCCCAAGAACCAGGCTGCCCGAGACCCTATGACCGACGCACCATCACCGGTCCCGGATGAACAGCTTAAAGAGCTACATCTAAGATTGCGAGACGACTAAGGGAGGGAGGCTGAAGCTTTAGCTGATTTTAACATGGAAGTCATCCGTTGTGAGAACCTCTCAAAGCACTTCGGCAATGTTGTGGCCCTGGATGGGCTCAGCCTCACCATCGAGAAGGGAGCCGTCTTCGGGTTCCTTGGGCCCAATGGCGCCGGGAAGACTACGACGCTCCGGCTTTTCGCAGGGCTTACCCATCCCACTGCCGGCCGCGTTTGGGTGGGGGGTGAGGAGGTTTCCGGCAACTCCCTTCACCTGCGCTCATCTATAGGATATCTACCCGAATCGCCGGCGTTCTATGGCTGGATGACGGGCCGAGAGTTTCTGTGCTTCACCGGCGGACTGTATGGTCTCGATGGTGCAGCCGCCAAGGCCAGGGCCGAGGAGATGCTGCAGCGGGTGGACCTGATGGAGGCGGCAGACCGGCGTGTGAAGGGCTACTCTCGAGGCATGCAACAGCGCCTGGGCCTGGCGCAGGCGCTGATTAATCGGCCGGGGATCCTGCTCCTGGATGAGCCGGCCTCGGCGCTGGACCCCATGGGGCGCCGCGATATGCTGGAGACGATTCACTCTCTAAAAGGGGAGACGACGGTGTTCATCTCCACCCACATCCTGGCGGACGTGGAGCGCATCTGCGACCGCGTTGCCATCATCAACCACGGCAAGCTGGTGACGATGGGCTCCCTGGAAGAGCTCCGCGCTCGTCGCCAGCGGGCGCTCTTCGAGATCGAATTCGAAGAGGATG
>JAZGDP010000182.1:0-12575 GCA_036477885.1 Dehalococcoidia bacterium | reverse complement strand
TCCTGGGCGACGGCAACGCCCTCATAATGAAGACCAGAGACATGGTAGAGGTCATCGAAGCGCTGTACGACTCCTTCCCCGCCCTGGAGACGGTGGCCTGCTACGGCATGGGCCGAGACATCCTCTACAAGGGTCCAGATGAGCTGCGCCACTTGAGAGAGGCAGGCCTCAACTGCATATATATGGGCCTGGAGACGGGGGACGATGAGCTACTTGGCATCATCGATAAAGGGGCCAGCCAGAAGCAGATGATAGATGCCGGGATTAAGATCAAAGAGGCTGGCATGATTCTATCTCAGTACGTCATCCTGGGGCTGGGGGGCAGGGAGAGGTGGCAGCAGCACGCCGATGGTACCGCCTACATCCTCAACCACACCGAGCCGGACTTCATCCGGCCCAGGACTATAACGGTGCTCCAAGGCACTCCCCTGTTCGATATGCAGTCTGGGGGCCAGTTTACCATGCCGTCTCCCCAGGAGACTCTAACGGAGGAGCGAAGGCTTCTGGAGGGCCTGGATGTAACCTCAGAGTTCCAGAGCGACCACCACAGCAACTACCTCTCCCTTTCTGGAAAGCTGCCCGAAGATAAGGAATACTTAATAGCCGCTATAGATTGGGTCTTGGCCCAGCCTCCCGAGGTGCAAGGCAGGCTGCTGCGGCGCCACGAGGGTGTGTACGTATAATTCAATCCACCAGGTTTGAAGCGTCAATTGTCGGAAGCGGGGGTTACAGCCCTTTCCCTACTCTCTATGCCCACCTCTGGCAGCCAGTGCAACACCTTCGGCAGATACCAGTTGGCCTTGCCCAGCAATCGCATGCTAGCCGGCACCAGGACGGCACGAACACTGGTGGCATCCAGAAACACCGCTACTGCCAGGCCGAAACCCACCTGCTGGAAGGGAACCAGGTCGCCGCTGGCGAAGCCGGAGAAGACGGCTACCATGATAAAGGCCGCACCGGTGATGAGCCGCCCCGTCGTTCGAATCCCAAAGGCTACCGCCTCGGTATTGTCATGGGTCTGGTCAAAGCGTTCCTTGATGCGGCTCAACAGAAACACGTGGTAGTCCATGGACAGGCCAAAGAGCACGGAGAAGAGGAACAGAGGGATCCAGGCGTCAATGGTATCCGCCTGCTGGAATCCGAAGAAGTCGGCGCCCACCCCCTTCTGAGTAACCAGGACCAGCAGCCCATAGGCCGCCCCCACAGAGAGCAGATTCATGATGATGGCCTTCACAGGCACCACTAGGGAGCGGAACACCACGGTAAGTAAAATAAAGCTCAGTCCAAGGACGAAGGCGAAGACGATGGGCATATAGTCGTCCGTCAGGTCGAAAAAGTCCACGTTGAAGGCCGTTTCCCCCGTTACCAGGACATCGGCCTGAACGCCGGAGAAGGCCTGGGGAATATACTGGTTGCGCAGCCTCCTTATGGCTTGGATCGCCTCCTGTCCGGCGGGGTCCCCCGCCACTGGTATAGACAGGAGAGCAAGGTCTCCACTATCGTTAACCTCGAGGCTGGATAGGCCATCGAAGGCCGCATCGGAGTCCAGGAGGGCCTTCAAGCTCTCAATGCCTGACTGCACGGGCTGGGAGTCGATCTGGCCGTCGATGACGATCTCCGCTGGCGTCACCAGTCCAAAGGAGAACTCCTCCTCCAGAATAAGGAATCCCTTTTTAGATTGGAATCTATCGGGAAGGGTGCTGACGCCGGCAAAGCCTGTGTTGATATCAAAGTAGGGTATGGCACCAGCTATTAGCAAACCAGCGGCCACCACAATACTGATTACTGGATACCGCATGACACCTCGGGCGACCCGGTCCCAGAAGCCGCCTCTCCTCTGTTCATCGACCTTCCTTTGAGCCCGCTGGATGAGAGGCACCCGCAGGGCGTTGACCCTATCGCCCATGAGGCTGAGCACCGCCGGCAATAGGGTTAGTGCAACCAACACAGAGGCGGTGACTACCAGGATGGCACCGGCTCCCAGGCTGCGGAAGATGGTGGTCGGCACGATTAGCATGCCCATCAGGGCGAAGACCACGGTCATTCCGCTGAAGAATACGGTGCGGCTAGCCGTAGCGCCCGTTACCGCTATCGCCTCGTTCTTCTCCAGGCCACGAATGCGCTCCTCCCTATAACGAGACACTATGAATAGGGAGTAATCTATGCCCACAGCCAGCCCTATCATAGTAATCATGGTGGTGGCGAAGAAGGAGAACTGGAAGACCTGTCCAATGAGAGCCGTGGCCCCCAATGCCACGGCGATGGAGAGCACGGCCAACACTATGGGGATGATGGCCGCAGCGATGGTTCCAAACACCAACACAAGGATGGCAAGAGCCACAGGGATGCCGAAGAGCTCCCCCCTTCGCAAGTCACTTTCCGAGATCTCCTGGAACTCGTTGCCTATGGTGGCTTGACCTGTGATCAAGACCTGGAATTCGCTCTCCCCGTCGGCCTCGCGGACTATCTCTAGGAGCCCATCGATGTTGCCGCTGGCCTCTTGGAAGGGCCCCGCTATGGTTAAGGGTAGGATGGTGGTGTGCCTGTCGGCGGAAACCAGTGAATCAATGCCTAGCTGGTAGTAATGCATCCCGCTCTCTATGACGTCGCTCCCGAGACGCTCAATGTCGCCAAACAGGTTAACCACGAAGCCCTGGAAGGCCGGAGAGTCCACCGTCAGGGTCTCCGACCTAACGATGACAATCTCGTTGGCCCTCAGTGGACCCCGAAGACGGTCCTCCAGCAGATCGAAGGCTCTGATGGCCTCAGGGTTATTGGTAAAGTTCTGTTCGGTGGTCAGGGCATCTCCCAGGAAATTGAATATCAGGGCCACGGCAATGATTAAGATTAAGACCCAGATCCCTATCGTAATCCAGGGATGCCGACTGCTTCTCCGGGCTAGAGCCTCTGTAGACAGATTAAGGGACATGTAAACTGCTCCTCCCTAGATGGATCCTCATCTCAATGGGTGAGGCCTGAGTTAGCCCCACTCCTTACTAAATGTGCCTGCCTCTGTCGCCGTCCGTACCTCAAGGCGTATATTACGATGGACGACTCCAGCGTCTCCTCCCCGCCGATGGCCAAGGACAGAATGAGAAGCCATGCTAGGCCCCAGAGCCAGGCGGCGCCCAGCCCTATCAGCGCCAGGCCGATGATAGCGAGCCGGAAGCCCCGTATCAAGGTAAGCACCTTCTCTGGATCGCGCACAGGACGTAAGAGGCCATCCAGCTCGTTGCGCAAGCCCACCATAGCTAGCGCAGCTCCGAGGGCCATCAGCACCGACGCCGGATAGATTCTCCACCAAGGGTCTATCAAGGCATCCATCCTGGCTACACCTCCCTCTCTCCTCGCCAAAAATCTCCGGTCAGCAGGGCCTTCACCACCGCCACATACTTCCACACATCCACATCTTGGTTCAATGCCTCCTGCAAGACCAGTCCATCAAACAGGGAGAGCATCGCCCGAGCCACGGCATCCGGATCCAGGGCGGGATTGATCTCTCCCTGCTCCTGAGCCCGCAGGATGATCTCCGAAAGAGGTTGGCGATGGCTATCCATGCCGTGTCGGAGGAGCTCCTTGATCTGTGGATTGCGCACCGCCTCCGCCCAGAGCTCGATGTCCAGGCAGATGTCGGCCTGTTTATTCAGATCATCCAGCATACTGAAAAAGAACCCTGCCAGCTCGTCGAATACCTGGGCGGTGCTGCCCTGGGCCTTCATGGCCTCGATGACTGCCATGTTACGCCGCAGGCTCTCCTCGGCCATCGCCTCGATGATCTCCTCCTTGCTGCCGAAGTAGCGGTAAACGGCCCCCGGGCTGAGATGAGCCTCCTGGCAGATATCCTGAATGGTGGCCTGATGGAACCCTTTCCTGGAGAAACAGGCGCTGGCGGCGCCCAATATCTGCTTGCGACGGGCCTCCAGGTGCTCTTCGGTTACTTTAGGCATAAGCCCTCCATATAAAAGAACGAGGGTTCACTTTAAAAAACGAACGTTCATTCTTTTTATATCATCCTCTTGCCCCCTTGTCAAGTCCCCTGGTGGGGATTTGGTGGGAATCTTTCGAAGCACTCCCCTACCACGGAAGATACCCGACGTAATTACACAGAGGCTGAATCATCGGTTATAATTGAATAGAGAGGGTGCTGGAAATTGTAAGGAGGGGTGTTGAAGATATGGTATCCACCAAGAACCCCACTCTAGCCCAGGTGCTGGATGCCAGGACGGTGGAGGGGGAGCTGTACGAAAAGCTCCCCGACAACAAGCTTAGGTGCTATGCCTGCGGCCACAACTGCGTTATCTTCGACGGCCACCGGGGCATCTGCAAGGTACGCTTCAACCAGGGGGGTAAGCTGTATGTGCCTCGAGGCTATGTAGGGGCGCTGCAATGCGATCCTACGGGAAAGAAGCCCTTCTTCCACGTCATGCCCGGCTCCGACACCCTTACCTTCGGAATGCTGGGATGTGATTACCATTGCGCCTACTGCCAGAACTGGGTAACCTCTCAGGCTTTGAGAGATCCTGTCGCCGATACAAAGCCCATGGAGATAAGCCCCGAGGAGCTGGTGAGCCTGGCAGTACGTTACGGGGCCAAAGTGGTGGGCAGCTCCTATAATGAGCCCCTCATCACCGCGGAATGGGCCACAGAGGTGTTTCGCCTGGCGAAGGAACAGGGATTAAAGACCGCCTTCATCTCCAACGGCAACGCCACCCCCAGGGTTCTGGAGTATCTGCGCCCCTGGACCGACTGCTACAAGATAGACCTGAAATCTATGTCGGATAAGAACTACCGGGCCCTGGGAGGAAAGCTGGACAACGTCCTCAACACTATACGCACGGTCTACGAGATGGGGTTCTGGATGGAGATAGTGACTCTGGTGATTCCTGGGTTTAACGACTCCAATGAGGAGCTGGAGAGGGCAACCCAGTTCCTCGCCGAGATATCCCTGGATATACCCTGGCACGTAACCGCCTTTCACCAGGACTACAAGATGACAGACCCCGATAATACCTCGGCGTCCACTCTGATACGAGCGGCCACCATCGGACAGGAGGCCGGCCTGAAATACGTATATGCAGGCAATCTGCCCGGCCGAGTGGGCACCTACGAGAACACCTATTGTCCCCGCTGTAAGTCCCTGTTGGTGGAGCGCTTTGGATACGAAATCCTCCAATACCAAATAACTCCCCAGGGGCAATGCCCTCGGTGTTTCACCCCTATCCCCGGGGTATGGAGCTAGCCGTAACAAAACCCGTTGTCTTCCCTTAACACCTAGTGTTTAGTTCCGCAAAGGTATTTCTCCCACCCTACACTTACTATAATGCTGCTCTCATTAAGAGAAGCTTTTTCCTGTGATTTTTGTGGTGTAGGGTGGGAACGAGCCTTTATGTCATATGACAGAGCCCTGGGGTGGGAGGGAGGGATAAATACGTTAAAGAGATAGGCTCTGCTCAAGGGTATGCCTTTTAAGGAGAAGCTATCTGGGAACGCTGCCAGGCGATTGCGTCTTCTTTCCCACCCTAGCCCACCCCCGCGACGCTCGCATTAAATATATTGATCGATCTAAGAGGGCTGCTCCGGCTCTCCCTCCTTGACCCCATAGTAAGATTTCGGATAGAATGACGGCACGCTACAATCTATGAGGAGGTGTTTCATGAACTACAAGAATATTTTATATCAGAAGAGGGACCATCTTTGCCATATCACCCTCAATCGGCCGGAGGTGCTCAACGCCCTCAGCCGCCAGCTTCTTAATGAACTGGACGATGCCCTGCACAAAGCGGATGAGGACGACGATATCCGGGTGATAATCATCAAAGGGGCGGGACGAGCCTTCAGCGCCGGCTATGACATAAGCCCGGAGGAGAAGGAGGAGGAGCTTACCTTAGTCCAGTACTTGCAGCAACATAGGGTAGTTACCGATCACTGGCACACTCTATGGCGAGTGATGAAGCCGGTCATCGCCCAGGTTCACGGCTATTGCCTGGCCGGGGCCACCGATTTAGCCCTCACCTGTGACATGGTTATCGCCGCTGAGGATGCCACCTTCGGCCTGCCCGATGTACGGGCCCTTGAGTCCGTCCACGCCCACATGTGGACTTACCTGGCGGGCCCCCAATGGGCCAAGCGCATGATGCTCACGGGAGACCCCATCGACGGTAAGACGGCGGAAAAGATAGGCATTATCCTTGAGGCAGTGCCAGCCGATAAGCTGGAAGAGGCCGTTAACACCCTAGCCGGCAGGATAGCCAACATACCCACAGACCTGCTGATACCCAATAAGGCTCTAGTGAATAAGGCCATGGCTATCATGGGCCATCATTTGATGCAAGACCTGGCCAATGAAACAGTGATGATTACTCACTATTCCCCTATTGTTAAGGAGTTCTACCAGATGTCGGTGGAGAAGGGGCTCAGGGCGGCGTTACAGTGGCGGGATGGCCCCTTCGGGGATTACACCGCGGCCAAGAAAAAGGGCTGATACCTCGGGTTCTTAATATTGAGTGGGGCATCCTTACTTTGTTGGCCAAAGCCAAGGCTCTGCTTTAACGGCGTTATTCGTAGCGCAGGGCCTCGGCGGGATATATTCGGGAGGCCTGACGAGCAGGGAGAAAGGTGGTGGCCAGGGAGAAGAGGTAGGCCACCGCTATAATGGCTACAATCTGGAGCCAGGGGAAGCTAAACCGGATATTTTCTACGTCCTCCTGGATATCATTGACGATATTGTATGAGACGATGGTCCCTAATCCCACCCCGATGGCTATGCCCAGCAGGGCGACAAAGGAGGACTCCAGCAGGAAGCTCAACTGAACCATCCCGCTGCGGTAGCCGATGGCCCTCAATACCCCTATCTGCTGGCGCCGCTCTACTACTGCCCTAAGGCTAATTACTCCCAGGGCGGCAATGCCCACCACCAGACCAAGGCTCATGAAACCGGTAAATATATAGTTGAAGACCCGGTTGGCGGCTGCCTGCTCCTCCACCAGCTCTTCCAGCACCTCGGTTTCCATGCCATTCCCCCGAAAGAAGGCTTCCAGGTCCTTGGCCACCCGTCCCGTGTCCACTCCTTCAGCCACCCTGAACCGGTAGATGGTGACGGGGACCGGGAAGGGTACAGCATTATCCAGGTTGGCCTTGGAGGTAAACACACCATGGTGAATAACCTGCTCGAGTACCTCGGAGAGCAAGTCTAACACACCGATAACCTTAAGTTGGACAACCGTGCCGGTGAGGGGCTCCCGAACCTCTATATCTATAGGCGACATCCGGTCATCTTCGTAATAAAGGCCTTCAAGCTGAAAGGATAGGAATCCGTCACCGAAGCCCGAGCGGCTGGGCACCACAGAGGCCTCCACCACCGCCAGGCTTGGGTCACCCCTCAGGGCTTGCCACACCTCTCTCTCCGTTGGCCCGTAGCCATTGGCGATCAGCTTCAACTTGTAGTCGGTGGCCTCCAGGAAATCGTCGTCGGCGGCCCGAACAGCGTACTGGCGCCAGCGCTGGTCTTCCGCCCCCACCTGGCGGGCCTCGATGGGTATAGCAGTGTAGCCGCCGATGGCCTCAAAGTCCTCGATGCGCAGATTCGGCGACTCCTCAATGGCCTGGTGTATGTCCTGGATGGGAGTGTTGAAGTTCACCGTGCCCTCGATGTCCCATCCACCGGTGACGGTCTCCACGTCGGCAGATGCAGTGCCGAAAGCCTCGGTGAGGATCGACATAATAATGAGGGTGAAGATAACCAGGGCGAACATGGCCAGGGTGAGGCCGGTGCGGAACTTGGCGTTCATGGGATAGGCCACGGCCGGCACCAGGACGGGACGCAGCTTGCCGATGCGGCCGCCGATGAAGCTCGATGCCCTCAAAAGTAGATCGGCATTGTACATCACCGTCCACACCGCTGCCGCCACCACAGAGATGCCGGAGACGAAGAACATCTCGATGTCGGAGTTGAGCTCGCCGGTGATGCCCTCCAAGGTATCAAGGGGCAACAGCCAGAAGATGAGCATTACCACCCCCATGAAAGTGTAGGCGATGCGGTCCCCCATATCGGCGTGCAGGGAGGTGCGCTGTAAAAGGATTCTTATCATGAGGCCAATCCCTATGATCATTAAAGAAACTCCGATGGTGAAGGGCGCCGCTTGCTCAATGAAGACGCCGTACCAGGCCAGGAGTAAACCCAGGAGGAATGCCAGCCACCCTTGTTGGAAGGGACGCCACAGCACCTGGAATATGCTCCTTATAAAGGTCACCGGGAAGGATATAGCGGCCCACAACGCCTGAAGCAGATAGATCAGGGCACGCCGTGGATTTATGGACCCCAGGGCCAGAGCGCTTCGCCCGGCGAGGCCGAAGGGCAGCAGGAAGGCCAGCCCCGGGGCAATCAGTATCTCTCTCCATCCCTTAGTGGAGATGATGATGGGGGTGGGCAGGTCGCGAATGGCTGCGACGATGTTCATGCGGCTCACTCGATAGGCGGACACGGCTACTGTGGCGAAGGTGATTATCATCCCCAGGCAGTAGGCTACGATGACGCTGCGCAGCTCGAAGTGACGAGTCATCTGGAAATCCTCGTCAAAGGCCGAGATAAACTGGTTCACAATAGTCACTATCAGGGCGCTTATAGCCAGCCCCAGTAGGACTCCTATAGCAGCGGACACCAGGGCATAGGCTGTTCCTTCAAAGACAAACATCTGAACCAGGTGGTGTCGTTTAGCGCCCACCGCCCGGGCCATGCCCATCTCCGACCTTCGGGCCGCCGCCAGCATGACGAAGATGAGGAAAATAAGCAGGACACCCACTATGATGGAGAAAAGTCCCATGGTCATAAAGAAGGTGGTCACAAAGCTGCCCGCCTCGTCCGCCTCGTCCAGGCCCCGCCGCTTCACATCCAAGACGCGCAATTCCCCCAGCCCTGTAAAGAGGGTATCGGCTTCTAGTTCCGCCTCCTTCAGTCCAGCTTGATCAAGGGCCTCCAGGACCTGGAAAGAGACCTCCTCATCGGCCAGAAGGCTGATAAGCTCGTCACTCAGTTCCTCACGCTCAAGCTCGTTCAGCAGCCGTGATAGGTCCGCCCGGGGGCTGCCTTCCAGGGATTCTTGCCTCTCCCCCAGGGCCTTAAGCACCTCGCCCCGATTCAGAAGCCCTTTGAGTCGGGACGCCACCTCTCTGTCGGCGAAGAGGACTCTCAGCTTGCGAGTCACCTCCTCGCTCAGATCGGCCCCCGAGGTCTCATCCCCCCTGTTAGAGACGACTATGAGGTTAATCTGGCCGGCCCGGCCAAAGATGGCCTGAGCACGCTCCAGAGGGAGGAGCATGGTAGAGTCGCGGCCGGCGAGGCCACCCCGCTTCACCACCCCCTTTAGCTTGAATAACAGGAACTCATCCGCCACCAGCATACGCAGTTCGTCCCCCGCCACAGCCTCCAGCTCCTCGGCAGCTTTATCGTTGATGTACACCTCATTTTCCGCTAGCTCCTCTAGTCGCACCTCCTGGCCCGAGGTCAAGGTGAAGACCCCGAAGCCTTGCAGAAGGGCCGGCTCGATGCCGGCCACCCTCATACGCCCTTCACTCAGGGAGGTTCTGATATTCACGGTGGGCACCGTTTCGGCTATCTGGGGTGTCAGGCCGTCGATCTCTTCCAGGCCGGCTAGATCCCTCTGTAGCTGTTGGAAACGTTCGTAGGGTATGTAAGGAAAGCTCCCGAAGCTGTCATCTGAGGAAGCCCGCGTGGAGACGATGATCTCATCAATAGGCCCCAGCACCTCCACCACCTCGCTGCGAATGGAGTGGCTGATGGTATCCCCCGTGCCGAAGGCGGCGGAGGTGATCACCGTGCTGAGCATTATTCCGACGACGATGAGGACGGTCTGGGCCCGCCTGCGGGGTATATTGCGCAGGCCCAGCTTCAACATAACACGATTGCGCCACGCCAGCACGGCCACTACTGCCATCGCAACCAGGAAGATGGTCAGGAGGACAATCATGATTAGGTTCATGGAGACACCGAATAGCTCTTCCATCACTCTCCTGCCATTGATTGTGAATCTACCTCTTCTCCCGGCTTCCCGGCGTCGCCATGAGCATGCTCCTCGTTCACTATCTGACCATCCCTCATTTGCACAATGCGGTGGGCCCGCTTCCCCACCTCCGGAGCGTGGGTAACCAAGACAAAGGTCTGTCTATTCTCCTCGTTCAAGCGGCACAGAAGGTCCATTATCTCTTTGGAGGTCTCGCTATCCAGCTCCCCCGTGGGCTCGTCGGCCCAGACTATGGCGGGATCATTCACCAAGGCACGACCAACAGTTACCCGTTGCCTCTGCCCGCCGGAAAGCTCGGCAGGCTTATGCTGAGCCCAATCCAGAAGTCCCACCATCTCCAGAACAGCCAATGCTCTCCTCCTCGCCTCCTTAGCACCAACGCCGGAGACCAGCAAGGGGAGCTCCACATTCTCCACAGCGTTCAGCACCGGCAAGAGGTTGTAGAATTGAAATACAAAGCCCATCTTCTTAGCCCGGTATTCCGTCCGTTGGTTGTCGGACAGCTTATCTAAGGGGACACTTTCAATGGAAATCTGCCCGCTGTCGATGTTGTCCAGGCCCGAAAGACAGTTGAGGAGGGTGGTCTTGCCACAACCGCTGGGGCCCATGATGGCCACCATCTCGCCTTTAGCCACCCTCAGGTTCACCCCTTGCAGCGCATGTACCTTAAGCTTACCGGTATCGTAGGTTTTATGGACATCTATAGCTTGGATAATGTAGTCGTCGGGCACGGGTATTCCCCCTTAACGGACGAGAGCCTTGCAGTTTCGCCATTTCTTTCACAATCACGGCAATATAAACCTCTTGGCCGGATAGACCAAGTCATGAGATATGCCTACCTTGATGATACATGATAGCAATGGCTGAGGCGACTATGCCACAGCCTTTGCAAATCTCGCAAGCTGTTTTATATTGCCAATGAGCGGGGATGAGTTGAGCAACATAGACGTTATATAAAGAAAACAGCGACTCATCCATAAAAAGCCACTGTTTTCTAAAGACATAAGCAGCAGAATATATTCTGCTGTCTATTACGCCTTAAGCCTCCTTAGCGGAAGCCTTAGTCCGGCGTCTCCTAACGACTTTGTAGGAGGCAGCTCCAGCCGCAGCTAGCGCCAATACCGCTACGGGAGCTATAAGTAGCTTCCTCATCGCCTATCACCCCCCAAACTTGACGTATTTGCCAAATACCGCAGGCATTTCCATTTTATCATTTTTCAGGGGTTGCAGCAAGGATGTCGACCCTTGCCTGGATCCACCTCAAAAGTTATACTAGCCTATTGTAGGGTTGATGGTTTAACCATCGCAATGGTCTTTAAGGAGGTTGAGCTAGGATGCGTATCTGCTCCCTCTTGCCCAGCAATACCGAGATAGTCTATGCCCTGGGTCTGGGAGATCGACTGGTGGCGGTAACCCACGAATGCGATTACCCTCCCGAGGCCACTAAAAAGGCTATCGTCACCAGCAGCGCCCTCCCCCACGATGCCCGCAGAAGCATTGAGATCCATAACGCCGTAAATTACCACCTTCATCAGGGCAGCAGTATCTATCACATAGACACAGATACTTTGAAGAGGGTTAGCCCAGACCTCATCCTTACCCAGGAGCTGTGTGAAGTATGCGCCGTGTCCTATAGCCTGGTGGAGAAGGCGTGTAGGCTTCTGGATGGAGGGCCGAAAATAGTCTCGTTGGAGCCCAATACGCTGGAGGACATACTGAGTAATATACAGCAAGTAGGACGGCTCACGGATAGGGAGGCCGAAGCCCAGGAGGTTGTAGCTGGCTTGAGGCGGCGCATAGATAAGGTGGCCTCCACGGCGACCCAGAGCGCCTATAGGCCCAGGGTTTTCTGCTTAGAGTGGATAGACCCGCCCATGGCAGCCGGCCACTGGGTGCCGGAGATGGTAAGCTTGGCGGGCGGCTATGACGGCCTGGGTAAGGCAGGGGAAAACACCTATACCCTATCCTGGGAAAAGGTTAGAGATTACGCCCCGGAGATAATGGTGGTGATGCCCTGTGGATTTAGTGTCGCCAGGGCATTGGAGGAGAGGGAGATTCTCACTCAAATGTCGTGGTGGGGCGAGTTGCCGGCGGTAAAAGAGGGCAAGGTCTTTGTGGTGGACGCCTCTTCTTACTTCAACCGCCCTGGGCCTAGAATAGTGGGCGGACTGGAGATTCTGGCCCAGATCATCCACCCCGAGCTCTTCTCCCCCACCTCCCCCAAGGAGGCGGTTGCCAAGCTGGCATAAGTCAGATAAACGCCAGATCCTCTGGCTTTCGTTTGACAGTGCTAAGGGCCTTTGCTACACTTAACCTACGAGTCCTATAGCATCCTTATATTTTCGATAAGACTAGACGCCGCCTACTACATGGGCGTGGCTTTTTATTATGGACTCCTAAGAGGTGCGGTGTGGCCGATCGAGAGGAGTTGCGCAGAATAGCGGAGGCAGAGGAGAGGTGGAAAGAGAAGAACAGAGGAGCCTCCGAGAGGAAAGAGACCTTCACCACCATCTCGGGCATGCCCATTGAGCGAGTTTA
>JAZGDP010000181.1:0-12238 GCA_036477885.1 Dehalococcoidia bacterium | reverse complement strand
GGCACTATTCTGGACAACTTCCCCGTCGGCGATCTACCTTCAGCGCTGGTCTTCGACGGCAAAAGCATATGGGTGGCCAACAGCGGAGATAACACGGTCAGCAAGTTGACAATTCTGGAAGAGTAGGAACTATTTGTCCCTCATGGGAAATCGCCAGAGGTCGGCTTACGTCGAGCTTATCAAGACACAGGAGCAGTCCATGAATAAAGACAACATATCTTTAGTGCCCATCGGTGTAGTCCATTCATCGGTTAAGGATGGGGCGTCCATGCCCATCGAGGGGGTGCCTGCCCAGGTGGAGATATTCCCCCAATACGCCGAAGGGCTAAAGGGGATTGAGACCAACACCCACCTAATCATCATCGGATGGTTCCACCAAGCCGATCGCGACAGCCTGTTGCTGGAGCGAAATAGAGAGGGAAAGATACAACGCCGTGGTGTCTTTGGCCTGCGCTCCCCAGGCCGCCCCAACCTCCTGGGCTTATCCACAGCCCGGCTTCTTAAAGTCAAAGGGCGTATTCTGGAGCTGGATAGGCTAGATATGGTGGACGGCACGCCGGTGGTGGATGTAAAGCGTTACTCCCCCGGCTGGGACTCCATCTTCTCCGCTCGCACCTCTCGGGAGCTGAGCTTTCCCCATGGTAGAGACCGCCAAAGCTTCATGGAGGATATGCTGGTAGAGGCGATAAATTTTCACGGCGAGTCCTGCCCAGGCGCTCAAATGGGGGTTAGGATCATCTTTTATACCATGGAGACCTGGGACATAGGCGCCAAGGCGGCGGAGATAGTAATAGGGTTGGGCAAGGATAACTGCATCAACGATGCCCTCCAAGGCCTCTCCGGGGCCACCCTGGGTAACGGCCGACTCAAGGTGCGCAGTGGTGCCACCTACCGTATCGACTGCCGCGGTCAGTGGCTCACCTTCACCCCCAAAGCCCAACTCCCCCCGAGGCCCCTGGATGCAGATACCCGTTCCCTTTTCACCATACGCCGAGGGTCCAGTCCGTAGTCGCCCCCTCTCGACTTCCTCAAGCCAAAAGTTGAGCTATAATAGACTCGAAGGATTTTATGCATCTGGCTAGATTCAACATTAGGCCCCCGTCCTTTTCTCAACCGATAAGATTTCATATAAGGAGAGAGCCATGCTTACCATGCGCAACATCGTAAGGATCAAGCCCTTCAAGATGGACGAGACAGTGGCCCTTCTTATGAAATGGAACGACGAGCTGGCCGATAAATACGGCTTTCCCAAGAATCGCATCTGGACGGGGACTTCAGGCCCCACCAATACCTTGGTATACGAGTCGGATCTGGAGGGCACCGAGGAGGAGCAGAAACGGGCAGCCGGAATGATGGCCTCTCCCGAAATGCAAGAGTGGGTATCCCAGCTATCCCAGCTTACCCTCAGCGGAGACATAGTCGACTCCACAGAGATCCTGACTCGTTTGGCCTGATGAAAGATAGAGTTCAAGGAGGCCCAATATGGAAACGAAGGTCATTTTTGAAGAGATGGAACGCCTTCTCAGGGCTAGTGAGCCCTTTGTGCTAGCCACGATAGTTCGCACCAAAGGGGCCATCCCCCAGAAGCCGGGGGACAAGTTGCTAGTGCGTCGAGATGGCACCACCTTAAGCGAACTGGAGGCCAGCAGTGTGGAGGCCGAGGCTACCATGGAGGCTACCAAGGCTCTAAAAGCGGGTAGAGCCCTGCTAAGGGAATTCGAGTTCAGCGAGGAGGAGGCGGCTCAGGGTGGGGCGGTTTGCGCCGGCACTATGGGTGTCCTCATCGACCCCATATCAGAAAAATCATACCTGATGACGTTAATCCAGGAGATTCTCAGAGCACTAAAAGGGGAGAGCGCGGTAACGCTGGCCACCCTGATAAAGCCCAGTCAAGAGAGGGGGGTGGCAGGGGCCAAGCTTCTCATCCGGGAGGACGGCAGCAGGCTAGGCTCTCTGGGCGATGGCTTCTTAGAGGATAGGTCCGCCAAGAGGGCTGGCCAACTTATGGCCTACGGAGCCAAGGAATTGCTGACCACTGAACGGGGCGAAGAGGTCTTCATCGAAACCTACACCACATCCCCCACCATCCTTATTCTGGGAGCGGGGGATCTGGCCAAAGCCCTCTATACACTGGCGAGGCCCCTAGGCTTCCGGGTATTGGTTGTAGACGACAGCCCCGACTTCGCCAATAAGATGAGGTTCCCCGAGGCAGATAAGGTGATTGCCGAGGATTTCAGCAAGGCTCACCTGGACGTAACCTCTAACACCTTCATCGTGGTGGCCACTCGAGGCCACGAGAAGGACGACGTCGCCCTTCTGGCGGCGGTTCGCACTAAAGCTAGGTACGTAGGGATGGTGGGCAGCAAGTCCCACATTCTAGAGATGCTAGGTAATCTTATGGCCCAGGGAATATCCTTCGAAAGGGTCAAGGAGATACGAGCGCCCATAGGCTTAAAGCTGGGAGGCCTCATGCCCGCCGACATAGCTTTATGCATACTAGCCGAGATTCAGATGGTAAGGTTTGGGACCAGCGGCAAGCCCATGAAAATAGAGGAGGAGCTGCTCCTACCGCTTCGAAAGAAAGCTAGAGTGAGCGGCGACGCCGAAAGGGGAAAACCCTGAAGATACTCAAGATAGGCCACAGCCCCGACGCCGACGATGCCTTCATGTTCTACGCCCTGGCTAAGGGAGAGGTGGTCATAGACGATTATCAGATCGACCACATAATGGAGGACATCGAGTCCCTGAACCGCAGGGCCCTGGCCGGGGAGCTGGACGTAACGGCCATATCGGCGGCTATATATCCCCAGGTGGCCGAAAGTTACCGTATTCTGGCCTGCGGCGCCTCGGTGGGGCGAAGCTACGGCCCCATTTTAGTGGCAAAAAACCCCCTAAGACCCCAGGACTTAGAAGGCAAACGAATAGGCATCCCAGGCGCTCACACCACGGCCTATCTCCTCCTGCGCCTCTGCCTGGAGCCGTCCTTCCAGCCAATGATAATGCCCTTCGATGCCATCCTAGAGGCTGTGGAAGCGGGCCAGGTGGATGCCGGTGTGATCATCCACGAAGGCCAGATCACATGGAAAAAACAGGGTCTGCTCAAGATATTAGACTTGGGGGAGGAGTGGGCCCGGGACACCTCCCTGCCCATACCTCTGGGTCTAGACATAGTGCACCGCCGATTGGGTAAGAGGCTGACCCGCAAGATAGCTAAAGCGCTGAAGGATAGCATCCGATACGCCAGGGCCAACGAGGATGACGCCCTGGATTACGCCCTAGAGTACGGGCGAGGCATAGATAGGGAGACCTGTCGACGCTTTGTGCGCATGTACGTAAATGATGACACGGTAAATATGGGGAAGGAGGGGCAAAAAGCCCTGGAAACCCTCTATTATAGGGCCTGGGAGCGAGGGCTTGCCCCCACCCTACCCTCTTTAGATATAGTGGGCTTGAAATAGCGCAGGATCTCGTAGAGGGTGGTGCGCTGGGCGGGCATAAACCCGGCGTCTTGTATCAAGGATACCACCTCGTCCACCGTGGTGCGGTTGTAGAATCCCGCCGAGAGCATGACGTTTTCCTCAAAGAGGGTGCCTCCGAAATCGTCTCCGCCGAAATGTAGCGCCACCTGCCCCGTCTTTTTCCCCTCGGAGAACCACGAGGCCTGAATATGCTGGAAGTTGTCCAAGAATATTCTGGACACGGCCATAATCCTTAGGTAGCGATTAGGCCCAGCCTCCTCCTTCACCTTCTTGGTGAGAGCGGTGTTCTCCAGCTTATAGCTCCAGGGGATAAAGGCGGTAAAACCACCCGTCTCATCCTGGATAGTCCTTATCTGCTCCAGATGCTCGATTATATCTTCGTCCTCCTCCAGATGGCCGTACATCATGGTGGCGGTAGTGCGGTATCCCAGGCGATGGGCCTCCCTATGCACCTCGGTCCAGTCGGAGGTCCTGCCCTTGGGGAAGAGGCGGCTTATCTTGTGCTTGACCCTATCGGAGAGGACCTCGGAGCCACCACCGGGAATGGTCCTTAGGCCCGCTTCCTTGAGCTTCCTCAGCACCTCTCGCAGGGAGAGGCCCGATACCTGAACCATCTTCATTATCTCTGGAGCGGAGAAGAAGTGGGGGTGGATGTTAGGGAAGCGCCTGCAGGTCTCTCCCACCAGCTCGACGTAGTAATCCATAGGCAAATTGGGGTTAAGCCCCCCCTGGAGGAGCACCGTGGTAACACCTTGAGAGGCCACCCTGGCAAAGCGCTCCATCATCTCCTCCACCGAGTAGGTGTAGGCCTCGGGGCTATCCTCGGTGCGGTAGAAGGCGCAAAAGGTGCAATAAGCGTCGCACACGTTGGTATAGTTGAGGTTGGTATCCACCACAAAGGTAACCACTGGTTCGGGGTTGTGTCGGGACCTCACCGTCTGAGCCAGGGGCGCCAGGTCCAGTAGCTGAGCCTCTCGCAGCAGAAGGAGGCCATCCTCCCTGCTTATGCGTCTTCCTTCCTCGACCTTATCTCGTATCCTATCCAGCATGGGATATCTCCTCCAGGGTCTGTGTTACGCCATAGAGGTTCCTGAAGAGCTCCATAGCCTTTCTTTCTTCCTCTCCCAGCACATATCTGAAGCCCTCTAAATACTCCCGTATCTCCCGGTAGCTCATGCCCAGGTCCTCCCTCCCCCGGGCTATACCCTCCAGGTTAGCCAGCCCTTGCTTTAGAGAGTCCCCCACAAGACGGACTAGATAATCTACTGTTTCAGGCTCCAAGTCGCGGCGCACTATCCACAAGGCGTAAACAAAGGGCAACCCCGTCCAGCGGTGCCACTCCTCTCCCAGATCATACTTGTAGGGATAGGAGGGCACCCCCAAGCGGCTTTTAAGGGCGCTGTCCCCAATGAGAAGAAAGGCATCGTTTGAGTCCTGGGACGATACGTAATTCACAGGCTGAACCTGGAATCTCCGAGTTAGTAAGACCTGTAAGAGGCGACTGGAGGTGGAGGTCTCTCCCGTTATCCCAACACGAGCGCCGCTCAACTCCTCTATGGGGCGTTGGGAAAAGAATAGAATGCTTCGGGACTTATCCAGGGTGGAGATGCAAAAATCCCCCAGCGGTACAAAGTGCTCCTCTAGGCGAAAACAGTCCACCAGGGGGACAGGCCCTACATCCACTTCCCCCCTGTGGGCGGCTCGGCTCAGGGCGCTGGGCACGAGAGGACAAAGCTCCACATCATCGGCCACCATGCGGTAATAGAAGGCTGCCGAATTGAGATAAGGTATGTATCCCACCCTAATTTTCATAGATCTGCACCACGTTATATAGGGCATCCCTCTCCACCGGGAGCTTTTGAGCGTCCTTAATTAGGCGAACGATGCGCTCTCTGGCCACGCCGGCGGGGCTGGCGGCCTTGGCGGCGTGGGCTATCCTCTCCTCGCCTATGGTGCCGTCCATGTCGTCGGCGCCAAAGTGGAGGGCGATGGCCGCCGTCTCCTCGGTTATCATCACCCAGTAGGCCTTAATGTGAGAAAAGTTGTCCAACATGAGCCGGGCAGCGGCCACCATCTTCAGGTCTTCTATAGGCGAGGCCTGCCGGGGGACTAAGTGGGTATCGCCCACCTGGTATTCCAGGGGGATGAAAGTAAGGAACCCCCTCGTCTCATCCTGAAGCTCTCTCAGAAGCATCATGTGACGCACCCGCTCTTCGTAGGTCTCGATATGGCCATAGAGGAGGGTGGCGTTGGAGTGGATACCCATGCTATGAGCCAGGCGATGGATCTCCAGCCACCTGGGGGCGTCGGCCTTGCCGGGGAAGAGGAGCTTGCGCACCCTATCGGAGAAGACCTCCGCTCCGCCGCCGGGCATGGAGCGAAGCCCTGCCTCCTTGAGTCGAAGGAGAACCTCCTCCATAGGGACCTTCCATCGGCGGCTGAAGTAGTCGATCTCGGCGGCAGTAAAGGCCTTGATCTGGGTATGTGGGTAGTGTTCGTGGATGGTCCTCACAATCTCCTCATATCTCTCAAAGGGCCAATCCGGATGGTGGCCGCCCACTATGTGCACCTCGCTGACCTCCCCGTCGATGAGGCTCAGGATCTCCTCCATGCTCATCTCGTAGGCCCCCTCCTCCCCCTTCTTCTTGGCGAAATCACAGAAGCTGCAGGAGAGGACGCAGATATTGGTGGGATTAACGTGACGGTTTATCACGAAAAAAACCTTATCCCCACTGTGTTGCAATTTCACATGATCGGCCATGCGTCCCAGGGCGGGGAAATCCTCGGTCTCGAATAGGCACATCCCATCCTCAAAGGATAGGCGTTGGCCCGCCAGCACCCTTTCCCAGATGGGCACAAGGCCCCTGTCCATGAAGCCTATGCCTTCTACTGCCAGTATTCGTCCCATCTTCTACTAACCCTTTCTCTAATCTCTTCGCTCATCTCCAAAGGGGCTGGGTAGCCCTTCTTGAAGGTGGCGTCGATGCCCATGGTGCCTTCGTAGACAGGCAAGGCACCCCTCAAGGACATACGACTGAAGAGGATGTCCCGAGCGGGGTCGAAGCGAGTGAAGATGCCCCATAGGAGACTCACATCGTCCTCCAAATCCACGTCGGGGCTTACGGCGGCGATTATCTTAATGCCAGCTAGACGCTCCGAGGCTAGCAGGGTGGATAGGGCCTCTCTGCCTTCCTCCTTCACCTGGACGGCCAATAGGGTGTCCTCCCAGAGGCGCCACTTAAGCACCTGGGGACAGATTCCTTGTGGGTCCACCTGTAAAGGAAGCTGCGCCTCCGGGGCGGAGCCATCTCCTGTAGCATCGATGATCATCTTGCTGCCCAGATGCATCTTAAAGCTAGTGAAATCCAGGGTATCCAGAGGAGCCCGGGATATCAGTACAAAATCGTCCTGAGGGGTGAAGTTACGCCGAATGGCTCTAAGCACCTGAGGGAAACGCCTAACATCCACCGATGGCTCCACCAGAATGATGCACTTGGTGAGGCCCAATTGCCCCTCTCCCAACAGGCCCAGGGCGGTTTTTATGGGTTCCTTAGTGTAACGACCCTCTACAGCCACCACCAACAGATTGTGGAAGCCCGTCTCGAAGTAGGCCCACGTATCCCTTACCTCAGGCCGCATCAGCCTGATTAAAGGCTTCATTATCTCCTGGGCCGCATCTCCCATGTAGCGATCCTCCTGAGGAGGCTTGCCCACCACCGCTGCAGGATAGATGGGGTTTCGTCTACGAGTGATGGCCTTGACGTGAAACACGGGGAAGTCGGCCACATCGGAGTAATGACCGAAATGATCTCCGAAGGGCCCCTCCGGCAGACGCTCATGGGGCGGCACCACCCCCTCTAAAACGAACTCGGCGCAGGCCGGCACCTCCAGGGAGAGGGTCTTAGCCTTGGTCATAGGCGTTCGTCCGCCCCTTAAAAGGCCACTGAAAGCCACCTCCTCAAACCCTTCGGGTAAAGGCAAAATGCCCGAGAGCATGAGGGCCGGGTCCGCCCCCAGGACGGCGGCAAGCTCCAGGGGCTGCCCCTGTTTCTCCGCCTTATAGTAGTGAAAGCCCCCTCCCTTCTGGATCTGCATGTGCATACCCGTGCGAGTCCCGTCGTAAAGCTGCATCCTGTAGATGCCCACGTTGCTGTGCCCCGTCTCCGGGTCCTGGGTAATCACCAGGGGGAAGGTAATGAAGGGGCCCCCATCTTGGGGCCAGCACTTGATTATGGGCAGGGAGTTTAAATCCGGGGCGTCCTCCACCACCTCCCGACAGAGGGCATTCTTTACCTTACGAGGCCTGGTAGCCCAGACCCTCGACAGGAAACCCCGGGAGCGCCAGAGCTCCCTGGGGGAAGGCGGGTTTAATCTCTCCACGAAATTAGCCAATCTCTCCCCCAGCTGCTGGGGGTGCATACCAAGGACCATCTCTATTCGTCTCCCACTGCCCAAGATGTTGATGGCCAAAGGGTACGATGAACCTCGCACCCGCTCAAACAGAAGGGCCGGCCCCTCCTCCCTCACCACCCGAGTTGCTATCTCGCTTATCTCCAGCTCGGGATCCACCTCCACCTTCACCCGGCGCAGGAGCCCTTCTCTCTCCAGGCAACCAAGAAAACTCTGTAAATCATAAAAAGGCATTATCCTTCAAAACTCATCCAGGGAAAGGTATGCCGGCGCTTCCTCCTCTTTCCACCGACGAAAGAGGTTGTTTTGGATGCCCAGTCTATCCAAAATCCTCCCCACTATGAAGTCCACCAGGTCGGAGATGGAACGAGGATTATGGTAGAAGCCAGGCATAGCAGGAAGGACCTCCGCCCCTGCTCGGCGAACCCAAAGCATGTTCCGCAGGTGAATCTCGCTCAAAGGCGTCTCCCGGGGCACCAGAATTAGAGGACGACGCTCCTTAAGCATCACATCGGCAGCCCGCTCCACCAGATTGGAGGACGCCCCCATGGCGATGCGGCCCAGGGTTCCCATAGAACAAGGCGCTATCACCATGCCGGCGCTGGGGAAGGAACCGCTGGATATTGACGCCGTCAGATCCTTGGGGTCGAACAGCTCCAGTTCTATGTCAGGCTTATCAACATCCAGCAAGACCTTTAACTGCTCCTCTTTGTGCTTGAGGGTACCCTCCAGATGGAGTCCCAATTCTATTTTCAGCACCTCCTCCCCCGCCGCGGATATCACCGCCTTCACCTGGTGTTCAGTCTGAAGGAGAGCCTCCAGAAGTCTCTTGGTGTAGGGGGCACCGCTTCCCCCCGTAATACCCACTACATATACAGACATTTATACATCTACCTCACTAAGGTATCCGCAGCCACCAGTAGGAAAAGGACCACACTTATTATCCCGTTGGCGGTGAAGAAGGCCACATTGACCTTGGATAAGTCTTTGGGGGACACCAGTCTATGTTCGTAGCCCAGCAAAAGGGCCGTCAACCCTAAGCCTATGTAGTAGAGAAGACCCACCCCCAGTATAATGCCGGCGGCCGCTAGGGCCCCGATAAAAAAGAGGTGGGACAGGCGGGACATCCATAATCCCACCCTTATTCCCAGATCGGCGGGGATGGAGTGGAGCCTCTGCTTTCTATCCACCTCCACATCCTGACAAGCGTAGATGATATCGAAACCGACCACCCAAAAGCCCGCCCCCAGCCCCAGAACCACCGAGGCCAGGGCAAGCTCGTTCTCCAGAGCAATCCATATCCCCGTGGGCACCATCAGATAAACCAACCCCAGGGCCAGATGGCTTAAGTAGGTAAACCTCTTGGCATAGGGATAGGCCACCAAGGCCAATATCACCGCAGGCCATAGATACTGACTAAGGGGACTTAGCTGGTAGACTGCTACTAAAAACAGGGCCAGGGCCACAGCCATGAAGAAAACCACTTCTTTGGCAGAGATGAGCCCCGCTGGTAAGGCTCGCTGAGCGGTACGGGGATTGCGAGCATCTATCTCGGCATCAATAAGGCGGTTGGCTGCCATGGCAAAGGTCCTGCCCGCCACCATAGCCAAGGTAATCCACCCAAAGAGATCCCATGAGGGCCAGCCCTTCTCCACCAGAAATAGGGTTAGATAGGCGAAGGGCAGAGCAAATATGGTGTGCTCAAACTTTATAGTCTCGAGAAATATCTTGGTCTTGCCCGTAACTACCCAGGGACTCTGAATTGCGGCCCATCGCTGCCTCATGGCGATCCTCCCTCAAGGGAGGGCACCCTCTCGAGATCTCCCTTTTCCCGTCCCTCCGCAGCGATGCCTTGAAGAAGCATGGTCTTCAACACAGAGAGGGCCTCCTGTATAGAGGTCGGCTTACCGGTATAAAGCCAGCGAATGATCACCTCGCTGATGGCGCCCAGCCAGGCCTGAGCAACAATTGTCGTATCCGTGGGACGAGCTACGCCCGCCTCAACGGCTTGATCCAGGTTCCTCTTTATAAGGGCAGCGAAGCGGGAGAATATCTCCACTCGTTTCTTTTCGAAGGCGTTGCCCATGCTGTATCCCTGAACCAGCAGCAGCTTGGCCAGGTTCCTCCTCTTACTCAGGCTCTCCATGACGGTGCTCAGGGCTATCTCCACCTTTTTCAGAGGGTCGCTTTCCTGAGCCATCTCCTTCTCCACACGCCGTACTAGACGCTCCGCCAAGCTATCTATTACCGCAAAAAACAGCCTCTCCTTGCTGGGAAAATGGAAATATACCGTTCCCTTGGAGGTCTCCGAGTGTTGGACTATCTCGTCCATTATGGCCTCGTGATAGCCCTTCTTGGCGAAGACCACCTCGGCCGCCTCTAGTATCCTCTCCCTAGTAAGAGCCTTATTCCCCATGATGGCCCCTCGAAAAACCGACCAACCAGTCGGTCAATTTCCTTCAAATTTTAGCTCTCCCCCTAAATCATGTCAATAGCATTGGTTGGGCATTGAGGGGGTAGGTGGCCACTTATGTAGTCCAGATGAAAAAGTCCCCTCGGCAATATATAATGTGATTTGCTGTCCGAAGAAAGGGGGTAAAAAGGAATGAGCATGCCCTTAGAAGGCTTCCGAATTTTGGATATGACGGTGTGGCAGCAAGGACCCGTGGCCACCGCTATGCTGGCCGATATGGGCGCCAAGGTCATCAAAATAGAGGAGCGTACCAAGGGAGACCCGGGTAGGCAGATCAAGATAAATTGGCCATGGGAAGATGATGACTTTCCCATTTCCTTTTATTTCGAGGGGAATAACCGCAATAAAAAGAGCCTGGCCCTGGATTTAAAGACGCCCGGCGGCAAGAAGATATTCTATCGCTTAGTGGAGAGATCCGACGCCTTCGTATCCAATTTCAGAAGGGCAGCCTTGGATCGCCTAGAGTTGGATTACCCCACCCTTCGGCAGCGTAACGCCAAGATAATCTACGCCGTGGCCTCAGGATACGGCCCCAAGGGCCCCTACACAGACCGACCTTGCAACGACTTCGCCGGCCTGGCACTAGGGGGACTGCTGAGCCAAGTCCGAGATGGCCCTCCTATAGCCTTCTCGGGGGGTATAGCCGATCAGTCGGCCGCCTTTATCCTAGCTTACGGTGTCGTGGTTGCCCTTTTGGCTCGGGAGAGGACAGGCTTAGGACAGGAGGTCAACACCTCCCTTCTGGGAAGCCAAATAGCTTTAGGAGCCAATACATTGCAGGGCTATTTAATGACGGGGAAGTTCCCCATAGACCATACTGCCACTAAACCTCTACACCCTTTTTGGAGCGTCTACCAGACCAAGGACAAGCGCTGGCTGTGCTTGGCTTTCCTGGAGCCCCACAGGTATTGGCACGACGCCTGCGATGCCCTGGGGTTTAAGGAGCTGGAGGAGGACCCCCGCTTCGATACCGAAAAGAAAAGGAGCAGAGCTAATAGTGGCGTCTTGATAGAAATGGTTAAGGAGGCCATAGCCCAGAAGACTCTAGAAGAATGGACTGCTATCCTTGATCAGAAGGACTTCGTTTGGGCTCCCGTGAGGGGTTACGATGAAGTGGCCTCAGATCCCCAGGCGATAGCCAATGGATATATCGTCGACTTCAATCACCCTGTCATCGGCGCTACCAAACTGGCGGGAATTCCCGTCCAGCTAAGCGAGACCCCAGGCAAAGTCAGGTCTGCCGCTCCCCAACTGGGTGAACATAGCGAAGAGGTTCTAAGCCAGATATGCCACTACTCCCCCGAGGAGATATCTCGCTTCAAAGCAGAAAAGGTCATATAGGTAGGGCTCTACGAAATCAGATTTAGACGTGCTATGACCCCCTCTCCCGAGAAGATGGCAGATGTGCCCTCCTTGACAAAGTTTTCCAGCCTAGATAATCTACATCGAGAGAGCTCCCGATTAATAGTGTTAACCTGCTCTATATGAAAGGGGTGAAAGAGATGCCTATGGCATTGGAGGGTGTACGGGTCATTGATATGACTATCTGGCAACAAGGCCCGGTGGCCACCGCCATGCTGGCCGATATGGGCGCCGAGGTGATAAAGATTGAGGAGCGTCAGCACGGCGACCCCGGCCGATATTCGGATAATGTGGATCAGGAAGGTAATCGTTTCCCTTTATCCTTTTATTTCGAAAGCAATAACCGAGATAAAAAGAGTGTAGCCATAAATCTAAAGACCGAGGCCGGCCGAGAGGTCCTGTATAGGCTGGTAAAGAAATCCGATGTTTTCGCATCCAATTTCCGAAAAAAAGCCCTGGAGAGATTGGGGCTGGACTATCCCGTCCTTCGCCAACACAACCCTCGACTGATCTA
>JAZGDP010000180.1:0-2564 GCA_036477885.1 Dehalococcoidia bacterium | reverse complement strand
GAGAGCAAGGCCACCCTGGACGGATTCATCGCCGCTATGAAGGCCATCGCCCGAGAGGCCGAGGAGGACCCCCAGCTACTTGAAGGGGCACCCCATCCTTAGATGGTAAACTGCCGTTGGAGTATCAGACCATAGCCCCAGTTCTCGTGTTAAAATAGGACTGCTCTTCCACAGGAATGGGGCATGAATATAGCACCAAGGGTTATCTTATCAGGTCTGGTTTTTGCCTTATTGGTCATGGCGCTAATAACGCCCGGGGTGTCGGCCCATGGGCCTGTCACGACCAAGGTAGTGGTCTCCGGCGGCGATCTTACCGAACCCGTGGAGCTACCGGAGGCGGACATGGCAGAGTTCAACGATAACTTGGAAACAATTCTACATTCGCCGACGGAGAGTCCTGAAGGAAAATTGGGCGACCCCTACATCTTGGAAATATTCGGCGATGACGAGGTCATGGATTTCGCCGCCGAATACTATCCCAGCGAAGATACCCTAGGTTACCTTCGCATAGCCTCGGTGGAGAATCCACAATGGTCTGCCCTCCAAGGAGAATGGTATCTTTCGACCCAAGGGTTTGATGAGCTCATGCTCAGGAACGGAGCCAGCGCCTCCACTGCCCAGGACAGCTCCTCTCTGGGCTGGCTCCTTCCCATGACAGGGGTAGTTTTACTCGTCCTGTTGGGACTGAGTATTATGCTAATAGTGAAAAATAGGGAATATCTTAAACGTCAGAAACCGGCCAAACCCGAATAGCCTCTAAATACTCAGCGAGGGCAGGTGTTTTTATAATAAAGAGTAGATAAATCTTGACTTTTAGCTCAGCCAAAGGTACAATAAAGCTAGCCAGTTGATTAAGAATCCGGAGGTGTGTTCCCAAAAAAGGGAAGGGGTTATGACTACAAAAGCGCCACCTACTATATACGTAACCGAGAAGGCAGTAAACCAAACAAGAAAACTGGCCGAAAAAGAGGGCCTGAAGGAGTACGGGTTAAGAGTAAGAGTCATGGGGGGAGGATGTTCCGGCCTTTCCTATAAGCTCGGCTTGGACGAGAATCCGGGAGAGAACGACAGGGTTATTGAGCAACATGGGCTCAAAATCTTTGTGGACCTCAAGAGCATGATCCACCTGGCCAGCACCACCCTGGATTTCTCCGACGGCCTGAACGGCAAAGGCTTCACCTTCTCCAACCCTAACGCCAAGAGCACCTGCGGCTGCGGCAGTTCCTTCTCAACTTAGATAGATAGCTGCTCGGTTACACATAGGTTTGTCTACATATGATGAAAATGGGGCCTTCGGAATCTGCGGAAGGCCCCATTTTCTTGTCCAGGCGATGGCTAAATAGTGGGCAGTCATATTTAGCCCTATAAAGGGATAGCAGGATGAATCGCAGCTCCTTGTATGAAGCTCAGAAGAGGCTCAACCCTCAATGGACCGAGTTTCACCACTGGGACCTCCCCATGGTATTCTCCAGCGCGGATAGGGAGTATGAGGCCGCTAAGAAGTCGGTGGCCTTAATGGACCGCTCATACGTAGGACGTATCAAGGTCCAGGGACAGGATTCCCTAGACCTCTTAAACCGTCTTACCACTAATAGCCTCATGGAGCTTAAGCCCGGAATGGGAACGTCCACGGTGCTGACCAGCAACAAAGGCAGGGTTTTAGAGCACCTGATAGTCTATGCAAGGGACGATTCCCTTCTTCTATTAGTAAGCCCTCAAAATCGGCAGAAGGCGATGGAGTGGATCGACAGGTATATCTTCACCGAGGACGTAACCCTCTCCGACATCACCGAAGAGACGGGCATGCTCTCTCTGTTTGGCCCCCGCTCGGCCGAGGCGCTGAAGGGCCTATCGGGCCAGGATATCCAGGGCCTACTCATGCACCACTGCACCAAATTGAGTGTAGAGGGTATTCAAACCCTGGCTTGCCGAGCCGAAAACATAGCAGGGCTGGGCTTCAATCTGATTATGGATGCCCCTCAACTGGAGAAGGCCTGGGAGTTCTTTCTGTCTAAAGGCGAGGGCTACGGCATAAAACCCATGGGCCGGGAAGCATACGAAATCCTCCGCATAGAGGGGGGCATTCCCGAGTACGGTAAAGAGCTGAGCGAGGATATAAACCCCCTGGAGGCTCGCTTAGACTCATCCATTAGCTTCACCAAGGGCTGCTACGTGGGGCAGGAGGTGGTGGCCAGACTTAACACATATAAAAAGGTCCAAAAGTACCTGGTGGGGATACAGTTCGATGCCGATTCGTCCCCTCAGGCCGGGGAGAAACTAAGGATAGAGGGAGATGAGGTGGGATATCTAACATCGGTGGCGTGTCCGCCCAATGGGTCAAAGGTTATCGCCTTGGGATACGTTCGGGCTAAACATGCTGAGCCAGGGGTGAAGGTCTATGCCAGCGATGGGCAGAAGGAGCGCTCGGGCGAAATAGTGGAACTGCCTTTTGCTATATAACTTGAAGTCGATTGCACCAACGACTTACTAGATGTAATTACCCACTGCGAAAGGGATAAAAGTACCTTGACGCAGGGTTGACAACTAATTTATGATGTTCCCAC
>JAZGDP010000018.1:0-3986 GCA_036477885.1 Dehalococcoidia bacterium | reverse complement strand
CTTAAATAACTCTTCCTTCCCGAGCAAGGAAGATCCAAAGTCGTTTAAAAAGGCATCTTTTGAAGCTAAGGGCCGTTGGACCGCTCAGCGGGAGAGGGAAGGGGTCTTCAAGACGTAGCTATCCCTCTCCCTGACGAAGAAGTCCTCCAGCTGCAGGGTGAGGCCCCTCTGGATGGAGGTGAAGCCGTACTTTCGGCGGATGCCATCGGTGGCCTTGTTAAGCCTGATCGACTTGCTAGGAGTGGCGTCCAGCAGGCTGAGCTGGCCTCCGTACGCCGTTAAATTCGATACCCCTATACCCAACAGTCGAACCCGTTGACGCTTTCTATCCAGCTCCCTCTCCAGCAGATGAAGGCCCTGGCCGAATATAATATCGTCGGCGTTGGTGGCTCGCTCCAGGGTGCGATGGCGAGTAACGGTCTCGAAATCGGCATACCTAACCTTTAGCACCACCCGCCGGGCCATGCGACCGTCCTCCCGCAAGCTGGACCCTACCCGTTCGCCCAAATAGCGCAGAACACCTCGGAGAAAACGGCGGTCGGCGGTGTCTTGGGGAAAGGTAGTCTCCCGGCTAATGGACTTGGGCGGCGCCGACTCCTGAAAATGACTATCATCCACTCCGTTGGCCCAGAGGGGTAGCCAATAGCCTCCCACGCCAAAGAGTCGTCTGGTCGCCGACAAGGGAAGGGAGGCCAACTGACCAATGGTGCTCACGCCTATATCTTTCAACGCCTTCTCAGCCTTGGAGCCCACCCCTGGTAGCATCCTAATGGGGAGGGGGGCCAGGAAACCTCCCTCCTCCCCCGGCGCCACCTCCAGGAGGCCGTCGGGCTTGCACAGGTCCGAGGCCACCTTGGCTACCACCTTGCAAGGAGCTATGCCCACCGAGGCGGTAACGTCTAATTCCCTGTTCACCGCCTCCTTAATCCTTACAGCGGCGTCTTTGACAGGGCCGTATAGAGGCTCGAAGCCGGTGAGGTCCATAAAGGCCTCGTCCAGGCCCAGGGCCTCCACGTCGGGGGTGAAGGAGCGGAGGATATCGAGGAACCTCTCCGATGTGCTTACGTAGTTAGCGAAGCGCCCGGGCAAGAAGACCGCCTGAGGGCATAGCCGGTAGGCGGTGGTGAGGGGTGTTCCAGCCCTTAGCCCGTAGGCCCTAGCCTCGTAGGACGCACAGGCCACCACCCCCCTCGAGTTGGCCTTGCCCCCCACCACCACCGGTCTGCCCCTCAAGCTGGGATCCAGTGCCCGCTCCACCGATACGAAAAAGGCATCCAGGTCTATATGAAGGATCTGCCTAGGCATGACCCCTCCCATCCTTCGACAGGCTCAGGATGTAACGCTGAGCAAGAGTCCCTACAGTCACCCTTCACCGCCTTCGACGGATTCAGGGTGACCCCATTGTTAGCACAAATGTTCTCTTTTGTCAAGAGGCAGGGGTTGGAATAGAGACGGCTTGGCCGGATTACCGAATAGCTCCAGCTAGGCCTAGTGTTTAGTTCCACAAAGGTATTGCTCCCTGGTGCTTGCCTAAAAGGCCGAGGCCTTCGTTCTCTTCCACGAAGAACTGATATTTAAGAAGGCCATAAGGGGTGGGCTGGGCTTCGTCGTGAGCTCAGCCGAACGGAGGGAAAGATTACGTAGCATTTGCAGGCACTCACACATAGCTTTTTCTTAAAAGAGCCTACCCTTGAACAAGGTTATCCCTTTAACGTATTCAACCCTCCCACCCTCCCCGGAGCGCTGCTCCGGCCAGCTCTTCTTTGGACGGGTGCTCTCCATCCAGGGGGTCTAAGGGGACGAATCTCCTCTGAGGATCTCTCGAGGTGGGAGGGAAAATACACGATGCGTCTGCCAGCAAGAACATGGCTCGATGACAAGATATTATGGAGCTGAACATTAGGATAGAGGGTCGCCCCCTTAGCAAGGGGCAACCCTCAAAGCAAGCCTTGAATTTATCGACCTAGCTAGCGGTCATCCACCAAACGCTTTAAAAAGGGGATCCAGCTGAAAACCCAAGGGACTATATACATTATTCCTACCAGCCAAACGATTACCCCCACCACCCCCACCACCAGGAACTCCAGGAGGGATAGCCCCAAGCTACGTCCTTCCTCGCCCAAATTGGAAGGAAGCAGGTATGTTATTAGAGCCATGGCCCCAAAGCCCAGAGGCATAGCCACCAGACTCAATACAAGCCCCTTTAAGAAGCCGGGTCTTCGCTCCTCAGGACTATTCAATCCTGTTCCTTCCAGATTTCGCTTTTTGCATCCTCAATAATAACTCCCCCGGATCTCTAGGGCAAATTTATGGACAATAGCGTCTCGCAAGTTATCCATAGGTTGATTAACCCTTTTAATTGAGGATATACTACAACCTGGACAGACCTCTATGGGCGGGCAGGAAGAATTATGATATATACCAACAGCGCTTGCAGCCTCTGGCGCACCCCCTTTGGCGAGGAGTTCTCCCGAATGGTACAGGAGGTCCGAAGCCACTTGACCATAGTGTCTCCCTATATCAGGCTCGCTGGAGTAGAGGGGCTGTGTAACGCCCTCCTCGAAAACAGCCGGCTGTCATCCTTAGACATGAAGGTTCTGACAAGGCAGGACCCGGAGGCCCTGCCCATAGGCACCCTGGAGCGGCAAGCCCTCCTAGACCTATTGCACTTTGGCGAGAAACACCCTCTAAGTCTAAGGCTTCGGTGGATTCCCAACCTTCACACAAAGCTTTACCTCTTTGACGACGAAAATGCCTTAATAACCTCCGCCAACCTTACAGAGCAGGGTATCTTCGGCGATGAGGGAAAAGGCGATCTGGAGTATGGAGTGGTATTATGGGAGAGGAAACTGGTGGAGCGAGTCAGTCAAGACGTGGAACGGTATTGGCAATGGGCGACGGAGGTTACCTTAAAAGACCTCTAATTACGGCTACTGTCTGGCGGCTCTGAAAGGGAATTATTAGGAAAGGAGGAGTTCCATGCCTGAAGTGGAGATAGGACACGTCAGCGATTTCTTTGCCCGGCCCGTTGTGGCAGGTATAGAGCTAGCGGGCTCGGTGAAGGTGGGGGATGTGATCCACATAAAAGGCTACACCACCGATATGGAGCTTACGGTAGAGTCCCTGCAGGTCAATAATATAAATGTCTCCGAAGCATCTGCGGGGCAGTCGGTGGGAATCAAAGTGCCTGACCGAGTAAGAAGGGGAGATAAAGTCTACAAAGTTACCTAGGGGTCTCACTCACTCCTGCTCTATACTTTTCAGCAAATTAGCCACTTCAATGGCTCTCAGGGCAGCATCGAATCCCTTATTGCCCTGCTTACCCCCCGCTCTATCCATGGCCTCCTCTAGATTATTGGTGGTGAGGACGCCGAAGATAACGGGCACCTCTGTGTCGAGGCTCACGTTAGCGATCCCTGCGCTGGCCTGAGAGGCCACATAGTCAAAGTGGGGGGTTTCTCCTCGGATGATAGCCCCCAGACATATGATGGCCGCATACCTCCCACTCTTTGCCATCTTCTTGGCCAGCAGGGGAAGCTCCAAAGAGCCCGTGGTCCAGGCCACATCGATGTCCGATTCGTTGACTCCGTGGCGTATCAGGGCATCTCTGGCTCCCTCCAAAAGCCTTGAGGTCACCAGTTCATTGAATCGAGAAACGGCGATAGCAACCCTTAACCCCTGGCCCAAAAGCATGCCCTTATATTCTTTACCCAATATGTCCTCTCCAGCCTATCTCTACAAGATGTGGCCTAGTTTCTTCCGCTTAGTGTCCAGATATTTAGCATTGGTGGTATCGCTGGGAACTATTATAGGAACCCTCTCCACCACCTTAAGGTCATAACCTTCCAGGCCCGCCCTCTTGGAGGGGTTGTTGGTTAGAAGCCTCATCTTGCGCACTCCCAGGTCCACCAGTATCTGCATTCCAATGCCGTAGTCCCTTCTATCGGCAGGGAATCCCAGGGCCTCATTGGCTTCTACCGTATCCA
>JAZGDP010000179.1:0-5258 GCA_036477885.1 Dehalococcoidia bacterium | reverse complement strand
TGCAATATGCCCATCCACTTTCATATACTGGACTGGTTGCCCAGTTTCCCGAAGCCGGAGGATGCTGAGAAGTACAAAGATACTTGGTGGAACCTGGATATGGTTTTATCGCCTATGTTTGGTGCCGAGTATGTGAGCTCCATCCTTCTCTCCGGGGCATGTGAACGTTACCCAGACTTTAAGTTCGTTCTGGGCGAATGTGGCGCTACCTGGCTGCCCTACCTGCTGGATCGGTTAGACCACGAGTGCAAAGATTATCCCGGCCTGAGAATGAAGCCCAGCGATTACTGGCGCCGCCAGGGTTACACCACCTATCAGGACGAGGGATTCATGGGCGACCTAGTGAAATTCGTCGGCGAGGACAATGTCATGTGGGGCAACGACTATCCCCACCCCGACTCTGTATGGCCCGACTCCCAAGAGGTTATTCAACGTAATCTGAGGAACCTGAAGGACGAAAATGTGCGGCGGAAGCTCATCTGTGATAACGCTGCCAAGCTCTATGGGTTGAAATAGGAAAGGTAACCCCCTTTGAGACGATAGTCTTTGTCGTCAGTCCGGGAACAGCGGTTATAGGGCGGGATCCTTTTTCAAGTGATCCCGTTCCTAGTTTAAGGAGTAAAAAGGTTGGCCTTTCTCCTATCCTGCCCCAATTGTGGGAAGAGAGATGTATATGATTTCGCCTTCGGTGGAGAGGCGCTGACCAGGCCTACAATAGACGCCTCCCCCGATGAGTGGGTCCATTACTTCTACGATCGTAAAAACAAGGCCGGCGTTCAGAGGGAATGGTGGTACCACAAGCTGGGTTGCCGAAGGTGGTTTTTGGCCCTCAGGGACACCACAACTAACGAGGTCTTAAAGACCTTCTGGCCGGAGGAGTCGCCGGCATAAGTACGTCATCACTAGGATAGCCTTAACCTATGAGACATAATAGACTAGCGGGGCATCCTGCACAGCAGCTGGATAGGTCTAAAAAGGTCAATATAGACTTCGAGGGCCAATCCATCGAAGCCTACCCAGGGGAAACGGTAGCCTCTGCCCTATACGCATCGGGAGTGCGAATATTTACTCGAAGCTTCAAATACCATCGCCCCAGGGGACTCCTCTGTGTCTCGGGGAAGTGTCCCAACTGTTTGATGACTGTAGATGGTGTGCCCAATGTCCGAACCTGCACCGAACCCGTTAGAGAGGGTATGCAGGTTCGTCACCAGAACGCCTGGCCCTCCCTGAAGCGTGACCTCTACTCCGTCATCGATCGGCTAGACCGATTCCTCCCCGTGGGATTCTACTACAAGTCTTTAATTCACCCCCGCTTTATGTGGCACCTGGCCGAACCCCTAATCCGACACGTCGCCGGTTTGGGTAAAGTCGATCCCGGCAGGGTCCCCGATGGGCATTATGAACATCTTCATCTTCACACCGATGTGGCAGTAGTAGGTGGAGGCCCAGCAGGCATCTCCGCCGCCTTAGAGGCGGCTCGCCAGGGAGCTAGAGTGACCCTTATAGATGATCAACCTTCCCTCGGCGGCCACCTCAGGACAGACACCCGCAGGCACGGTGATGTAACTGGATATGCCGGCTTACAGGGCTTCGAAATCGCTCAAAGGCTGGCGGAGACCCTAGCAGCCACCGCAAACATCGAGGTCTTGTCCAATGCCACAGCCTTCGGCTTTTACGAAGGCAACTTACTGGGCGTGATGCAAGGCAGGCGGCTCATAAAGCTACGGAGCAAAAGCGTCATAGTGACCACTGGCTGCTATGAAATACCCCTAGTATTCACCAATAACGACCTTCCTGGAGTGATGCTGGGCAGTGGCGTCCAGCGTCTGGTGCAACTCTATGGAGTTAAACCCGGGGAAAGGGCCCTGGTAGTTACTAACAACGACCAGGGGTACTATGTAGCCTCAGACCTCCTGGAGGCAGGTGTTAAGATCCTTGCTTTAGCCGATTCTCGAGATTCGATACCCCAGCATCTGGAGGAAGCTCAAAGGCTGAGGTCTGCCGGCGTGCCCCTGCTGGCCCCTTATACCATCAAAGAGGCCCAGGGACATGCCCAGGTTAAAGGAGCGGTTATTTCGAGGTTGGAGGCGAACCGCCTGAGCGTAGAGGAGCAGCGCTTTACCTGCGACTTGATCTGCGTTTGCGCCGGCTCTCAGCTCGCCACCTCCCTGCTTCAGCAGGCTGGATACAAGCTTAAGTACGACTCAACATTGGATGAGATGGTCCCCGGGGAGCTGGCGCCCAGGGTTTATGCAGCTGGAGATGTTACAGGCATCCACGACCTGAGAGCCGCTCTCTTACAAGGGAAAATAGCGGGGCTAGAGGCCACCTCCAGCCTCCTGGATGCGCCTAACGACAAGACTTCAGGTGACAAAGAAAGGTATCTACAGGAGCTAGAAGAGATAGAGAGAGGATACAGAGAGAGCCAGCAAAGAGGGGCTTCTTTGATTGTTCCTCACCCCAGAAAAAAGAGGTTCGTTTGCTTCTGTGAAGACGTAACCGAGAAGGATATCTGCGATGCCATAAAAGAGGGATTTGAGGACATAGAGCCGCTGAAGCGCTACAGCACCTTATCCATGGGGCCGTGCCAGGGGAAGATGTGCTTGAAGGCTTCCATAGCCATCGCCGCCGAGCAAACGGGAAGGAGCCTTCAGGATACGGGGACCACCACCTCTCGCCCCCCCATCCACCCCGTTCCCCTGGGAGTGCTGGCAGGCCCGGCCCATATAGCCATCAAACAGACGCCTCTGCACTATAAACATCTGGAGTCAGAGGCTAAGATGATGGATTTGGGCCCTTGGAAGAGGCCCCTCACCTATGGCTCACCAGAAAGTGAGCATAGAGTCGTGCGGGAGGGAGTGGGCATCATCGATGTGAGCACCCTCGGTAAGCTGGACGTTAAGGGCAAGGATGCCGGCCAGCTGCTGGATAAGGTGTATACCCACTTCTTCTCCACTCTTAAGATAGGCCGCAGCCGTTACGGACTTATCTGCACCGACAGAGGCACTATCATGGACGACGGCACCGTCTCGCGGCTGGGAGAAGAGCACTACTTTATCACCACCACCACGGGAAATGTAGAGCCAGTGGAGCAATGGCTAAAGTGGTGGGCCGCCGGTACAGGCCTATGCGTGCACATAAATAACGTCACCTCCGGCTTCGCCGCAATTAACATGGCGGGGCCCAAGGCCCGGGATGTCCTGAGAAAGTTGACCGATATCGATCTATCCTCCGCCTCCTTCCCCTATATGGGTGCGGTCCAGGGCACGGTGGCAGGGGTAACAACGCTCTTACTACGAATTGGGTTCGTGGGGGAGACGGGGTGGGAGATGCACTTCCCTGCAGAGTACGGTGAATATATGTGGGATACTTTCATGGACGCTGGGAAGGAGTTCGGCATAAAACCCTTCGGAGTCGAGGCTCAGCGTATATTACGCCTGGAAAAGAAACACGTCATAGTGGGGCAGGACACCGACGCCGTGTCTAACCCCTTGGAGGCAGGCATGGCGTGGGCAGTGAAGTTTGAGAAGGAAGACTTCATCGGCAAGGCCGGCCTCCTGGGAATTGAGCAACGGGGTCTACGAAATAAGTTGGTGGGTTTCGTGATGCCCGATGCTACCGTGGCCAAGGATGGAGACCCCGTGGTCATAGGTGATAAGCCCGTGGGGCGGGTTACCAGCTCCCGGTTCAGTCCATCTCTAGGCAGGGGTTTTGGGCTTGCCTGGATTCCCGCCCATCTGGCCGAGGACAGCGGCAAAATAGAGATTCGGGTGGCAGGGAAACCAGCCCACGCCCAAGTATTCCCCCAGGTCTTCTACGACCCGGAAGGTAAACGCCTGAGAGAATAGCATGGGAGAAAGAGCATTGGCTTTTAAGAGCCCCTATAAGGTAAGCGCTATGCACCACCGACATCTGGCCCTGGGTGCGACGATGGTGGAGGTAGACCAGTGGCGCAGGCCGGAAAGATATACCTCTTCAGAAGAGGAGCTAGGGGCGATTCACCAAGGGGTAGGGTTGTGCGACATCAGCCCTGTGGGTAAACTCATCATCCAGGGGATAGATATCGAGAGCTTCCTGGGGAAAACCTTCTCCTCCGCCCCCAAGGTGGGCCGAATAGAGCGGCAGGCTCTTTCCAGCTCCGATGACTCCACCCCGGTTGAGGTGATGGCATGTCGGCTTTGCGACGATGAAGTGCTTATCATATCCGCATCGGATAAGGTGCAGTCGGTGGCCCAAGAGCTGGAAGAGGGGATGAGTGAATGCGTCCACCTGGTGGACATGACCTCCGCTCTGGCGGGACTAAACATCGTAGGGCCCAACAGTCGAGACACCTTGGCCAAGCTCACGGAGCTAGACCTCTCTCCCGTTGCGCTCCCGAACTTGAGTTGCGTCCAGGGTAGCGTGGCAGAGGTTCACGCCACTCTGATGCGCCACGATGGGGGAGGCGAGTCAGGTTATGAGATATATTTTGGTAGGGACCTCGGCGAACACGTATGGGATGCCATCATGGAGGCGGGTGAGGAGTTCCAAATAAGGCCCTTTGGCCTAGCGGCTCTACAAGAGCTGCGCTCTGGGGGATAATCTATGCTCCAACTGTTTAAAAAAGAGAAGATGTGGCGGAAACACTCCCTGAAAGACCGATATGATGTAGTCATCATCGGTGCGGGGGTTCATGGACTTGCCATCGCCTACTATCTGGGTAAGCTGGGGATACATGATGTAGCGATATTGGATAGGGGCTACCTGGGGGGCGGGGCCAGCGCTCGAACCACTGCCATCCTCCGAGCCAACTACGTTACCCCCGAGGGCATACCCTTCTTCCGTGAGAGCCTAAAGCTATATGAGCAGCTTTCCCAGGAGCTGAATTTTAATCTATTGTTTAGTCAGCTGGGACGACTGGACCTGGCTCACACCGATTCGGCCATATACAGCCTGCGCCTTCGTGCCGAACTGAACGCCATCCTGGGCGTGGACAGCCGAATAATCGGGCCTCAGGAGGTCAAAAGGTTGGTGCCAGCGATGGACATCAGGGAGAACAAGGACCTCCCCATTCTGGCAGCCCTCTACCACCCTCCCGGAGGGGTGATTCGCCACGACGCCGTGGTGTGGGGCTACGGCAGGGCCGCCGATAGATTGGGAGCCGAAATTCATACTCATACCGAGGTAACAGGCATCAGGGTAGAGAATGGTCGTGTGGTCGGGATTCATACCAACGGACATCAGATCAAGACCGACATCGTAGTCAATGCCACGGCGGG
>JAZGDP010000178.1:0-4585 GCA_036477885.1 Dehalococcoidia bacterium | reverse complement strand
GGCCGCTCCCTGAAAGGGGAGATGGTTGTGGGCATCTATGAATCCAGGCACGAGGGTCTTGCCCTCGATATCGATGATGGTGGTATCCGAAGGAAGGGCTTTCTTCACCTCCTCACGGGCTCCTACGGCCCGGATTATCCCATCCTCCACATACACCCCACTGGCCGTCCTATCTCTATCATTGGAAGTGAATACCGTGCCACCGAGAAAGGCTATCCTTTCCTTTTGAGCCATGACGCACCTCGGCTAACAATAAATCTATAAACTGTCTCTTTTAAAAGGTCTATAAGGTTTGCGATAAGCTTAAATAGAGTAGCCTAACTATATATTATGGGTGCCTTTACAGTCAAACCAAGCTTTGTAAGCGATGGGTGTTATAATCTAGATTGCCCTTCAGGTTCGTTTCTGGGCCACCGTTATAAGAGACGTATTGTATAATTGAGAATCAATGCGCCACTCAATAGATTTGGCTGCGACTAGATTAGCCTTTGTTGTCTTGGGCGACTTTTCAAGTTTAAGGAAGAAGGCAGGTGGGACATGAAGTTTGGCATCATGCTGCCTAATTCAGGGCCACTGGCTCAGGTGGAATCTATAAAGCAGGTGGCCCGACAGGCGGAGGGATTAGGTTTCGATTCCGTCTGGATCCACGATCATATAACCTATGACAGAGATTGGTTCATCCACAGGATGTCCGGACTGATAGAGCAGACCGAATCGGGCCTGGAGCCCGATTTTTACGAGTCCCTCATGACCCTGACATATGTGGCTGGCATCACGGAAAGGGTAAAGCTGGGGACAGGCATTCTGGTTCTGCCTTTGAGGAATCCCCTCGTTCTGGGAAGGCAGGCGATGACTATGCAGGCCCTCTGCAAAGGGAGGCTGCTATTAGGGGTGGGGCTGGGAGATTACCTACACGAGTTCGATGTAATGAATGTGCCCTACCAAGACCGGGCCCCCATAACCAACGAGTACTTGGAGATACTAACCAGGATCTTTGCGGGTGGAGAGGTGAGTTACGAGGGGAAAACCATTCGGTTTCGAAAGGCATCCTTCCTACCCAGGGTTTCTTCCATACCACTCCTTATTGGGGGCGGAACAATCCTTAGCCCCGAGCCTAAAGAGGACCATCTCTCCCTACCTGTGCTCAGGAGGGTAGCTAAGTGGGGCCATGGGTGGCTGCCCGAGGGGAGCCCCCGTCTGATTGAGATGGGCGTTAAAAAGATACAAGAGCTGGCCAAGGAATATGGCAGAGAAAATATCGATTTCGAGATAGCAGCCTTCTTACCCCTCTACATTGCCGATGACGAGCTAGCTACAAGGAAGACTGCCCGCAGCATGGAGACGGAGTTCTTTTCTGTGCGCAAGGGAATGGAGATTAGTCTAATAGGCTCCCCTTCCACCATCGTCAAGAAGCTGGAAGAGTACAGAGATGCCGGGACAACAACCATGGTCATAAGGTGCTGGGCCGAGAGCCTCGATTCATTTCTCGACATGATGCATATCTTCGCCACTGAAATCGCCCCATCCTTTGGCTGACTAACCCCACTTAGGCTTCTCAGGCACTCGCTCTATTTGTTAGTTTTGTACTGGCTTCCCTTTTATGCTATATTTCCCCTAAAGATGCCCCATAGCTTGGGTCCGCGTGTTGGGAGGCTGGCCATGGACGAAGGAAAAGTTCTGGAAGCCATTGACGATAGACACAAGGAGTTGATCCAGTTCGCCCAAGAGATCGTAGCTCTGCCCAGCGAAAATCCCCCGGGCGATGAATCCAGGGTAGCGGGAGCGCTCCGAGCTAAGATGGAGGGCCACGTATTAGGAGAGGTGGTGGTGACAGGCCGCGAGCCTCATCGGCCTAATGTCATTACCACCCTTCGGGGTAAGGGAGGAGGGCCAACCTTACTTTTAACCGGGCACACGGATGTGGTGATAGTAGGAAAAGATGAGCGTGCCCGATGGTCGGCAGACCCTTACGGCGGCCATATCATCGACGGCGCTCTCTACGGTCGCGGGGCAACGGATATGAAGGGCGCCATCTCAGCCATGTTATACGCCGCCATCGCCATCAAGGATGTGGGTAACGACCTTAGGGGCAACCTCCAGCTAGCTTTCACCGCCGATGAGGAGGCCGGCGGTGAGTACGGTGCCCAGTACGTCTGCCAGAAAGGTCTAGTTAAGGCAGACGCTGCTTTGCTGGGCGAACCTTCGGGTATAGACACCTCCTTCGATTACCTGGACACCGCTTGCCGTGGCATCATCTGCTTTCGTATAGCCGTTCGGGGCACCCAGATGCACAGCAGCCAGTCGGATATCAAGAATGCGGTCAATGCCGGGGTCAAATTGGCCGAGGTATTGCAACGTATGTCGAAAGAGCTGCAAATTCGCCACGATCCCCACCCCCTATATCCTCAAGGGGTAACCATTAACCTGGGCTTAACCCTCTCCGGCGGAATAGGCTACGCCATAGTCCCCGGGTACGCCGAATTTCGCTCCGACATTCGCACTGTACCTGGGATGAAAAGAGAGATGGTTCATGAGGACATTCAAGGCTTCCTGGATAAACTGAGGGCCGAAGACCCCCAACTCGACGTGGAGCTGCTGGTGGAGCCGGGACGGCTAGGATGGATAGAGGCAGAGGAGATACCCTCAGATCACCCGCTGGTGGAGATTGCTCTTAATGCCTCTGAGAGGGTGCTGGGTTTCCGACCAAAGGTAGGGGGCTTTACCGGCGGCACCGATGCGGAGCACTTTCGGAGAATAGCCGGGATGCCCACCATCCCCTCCTTCGGGCCGGGGTTGCTTAGATATGCCCATGGCCCCGACGAGCGCCTACCAGTGGAGGACCTCATCAAGGCAGCGAAGATCTACGCCCTAACGGCGCTTCGCTACCTGCAATAGAAAAACCTCATAATAGGCCACTCTTAATATTCAGGCCTTAGCTTTAGTGGTTAGTTCCATAAATATCTTTACTAGACATACGCCTTAGTCGGCCAGCCCAGCGTTTGTTCTCCCTCCCACCCTCCGTTGGGGGTTTTCAGGGGGGCAGAGCCCCCTGGAGTATCTCTGGGCGGGTGGGTGGGAAGGATAAGGTATTTCCGAAACTAAGAGCTAAAATTAAGCGTATAAATAACTTTTGGAAGGGAGGCGCAAATTGTCAAAATATGATTTTGAACTGACGGAATTTCAACAGCGACAAGCCAAAGTCAGAAAGGCCATGGAGCAACAGGGCATAGAGCTTCTACTGGTGATACACCCGGTGAATCTCAATTATCTCATAGGATGGCGGGGCAAAGCGTATCAGGAGTTTCAGGTGCTGTTCTTCCCAATTGAACCGGGGCCCCTTGCGTTTCTCACCCGAATATCTGAGGTACCCGAGGCACAGGACCTCACCCTGGCAGATGAGGTCTATGGTTGGGCAAGTTGGGGTTATGGCTCCAGGAAGCCAGAAGAGCCCGTGGACGCTTTTAAACGGATCATGTCAGAGAAAAAATATCTCGGGCGCAGGATCGGCCTTGAGGTTCCGGACTATTACCTAGCTCCCCATCAATACATTAAGATCAAAGAGATTCTGGGGGAGTCGTTAGTAACAGAGGCTACCCACCTGATAGAGGATGTGAAAATGGTTAAATCGCCAGCGGAGCTGGCCTACATTCGTAAAGCGGCCTACATCGCCGATAAGGCTATGGAGACCTGTGTTGAGGCAATTGTCGAGGGCAAAACGGAGCTGGAGGTAGTTGGGGAGATGCATCGTACCTTGATGGCCCTGGGCAGCGATACCCCCGCCAGTCCCATGAATTTTGTCAGCGGGGAAAGAACGGCCTATCCCCACGGAATGCCCACCGAAAGAAAACTGCGAAAGGGCGATTTTATCCACAACGAATACGGTGCCGCTTATCGACGTTATACCACAACCATAGGTAGAGTGATGTGCCTGGGCCAGCCTACCAGACGCATGAAGGAGATATATCAGGCTGTCCGAGACGCCTGCGATTCCGCCATCGGTGAAATCAAACACGGTGTGCCAGCTCCCCTCCCCCACCAAGCGGCCAAGAAGTTGATAGAGAAGGCGGGGCTGGGCCAATATCGACTGCACTTAACGGGTTACGGCCTCGCTCCGGGGTTTCCCCCCATGTGGTTGGAGGCAATGGAAATGGAGGACGGTAATCCTTACACATTAGAGGCTGGTATGGTGGTCTCCATCGAGCCTCCCGTGCATATCCACGAGGAAAAACTGGGGGCCCGAATAATAGATAACGTATTAGTTAAGGAGTCGGGGGCTGAAATTCTGTCTAAATTTAGCAGAGACCTGATTGTTTTGTAAGCCCAATGTATGGGACTGATTCCATCAAGGGACTTTCCGAGCAAGGTGGACAACTACAGCGACATCAATTGGCGTTGTCTTTTGGCAGTGTCCATGATAAGATTTAGCCTCCCTTGAGATCCAAACTTAAGATTTATTGAGGGCACCGCTCTAAATTTTGAATTAGATGGTGAAAACGTTGCTCGACGAGTTACAGTATGCTATACTACACCACGCATCTGTAAAAACGGGAAGGGAAATCCTAACAGGAAGTTAGAAAACTAAATC
>JAZGDP010000177.1:0-5896 GCA_036477885.1 Dehalococcoidia bacterium | reverse complement strand
GGAGGCGGATCTGGGCATCTCTGGAGTCGAATACGCCTTGGCTGAAACCGGCAGTCTCGTCCTGATGACCCAGAAGGGCCAGGGCAGAGCCGTCTCCCTTCTGCCGCCGATTCATGTTGCCCTGGTGAAGACTCAGCAGGTCGTAGCAGACCTTGATGACCTATTCTCCCTAGTAAGAGACTCCTCTCTTAACGAGGGCGCCTCCCCGACCAGCTGCATGACCTTTGTCACCGGGCCCAGCCGCACCGGCGACATCGAGCTTACCCTCACCATAGGCGTCCACGGGCCGAGGGAGCTTCACATCCTGATAATCTAGCTCTTCCCGTAGAGATGTCCTTTGTAAATCTGTAGCTACTCTTCTTTCTTGACGCGGCGTAATGCGATGGCGCTGATGGCCTCCAGAACGACACGATGTGCCACCTCGGCGGTGATGGCGCCGGGCCCATCGTAGGGCGGCGAGACTTCCACCACGTCCATGGCTACCAGATTCACTCTTGACACAATCCGACGTACTGCCCTCAGCAGCTCGGGGGCAGTGAGTCCTCCCGGCTCTGGTGTGCCCGTGCCTGGGGCAAAGGCCGGGTCCAGCACATCGATGTCCACCGAGAGATAGATGTTCTCGGGCCCGTTTTGAGCCTCCTCGATGGCATCCTCCAACACCGTATCGAATCCTCTCTCCTCTATCTCAGACATCAGATGCCACTGCATATCCTGCTCCTTCATCCACTGAAAGACATCGACGGGAGGCCAGTAGCCCCTTAGCCCTATCTGCACGAAGTTGCGGCCCAGAATAGCGCCACTTTCGATGAGCCTGCGCATGGGAGTGCCGTGGGAGAGGAGGTCGCCGCCGTAGCCTTCGGGGGCGGTATCTGCGTGGGCGTCGAAGTGGATTAGGCCGACATTGCCATAGCCGTAACGCTGGGCGACAGCGGTAGCGCTGGGATAGGTAATGGAGTGGTCACCCCCTAAGACGATGGGAAGAGCCCCCGCCTCCAGGGTCTCCCCAACCTTGGCACGAATTACATCGTGGCTCTTTTCGATCAAATTGGGGGGACAATTGGCGTCACCGAAGTCTACGACAGTAACGTGTTTTAGAGGCTCCACGTCCATCCCCAGGTGGTACAACCAATCAGGGGGACTACCAAAATACCCCGCCGAGCGAATAGCCCTGGGCCCAAACCGTGCCCCCGGGCGATGAACCACTCCCATGTCAAAGGGGGCTCCCACAATAGCTATATCGGCCCCCAGCTCCCGCAATTCCGCCCCACTCTTGGCATAGGGGAGTTTTAGATAAGTAGGCAGCCCGATAAAGGCGGGCTCTGGTTCTTGTGGATTTAGATTAGGCATGACAGTATTTTATACCCCCTTCTGAACCTTTTATATACTTAACGCCCCTTGTACTGAGGTTGCCGCTTCTCCAAAAAGGCCCTGGTAGCGACCCACCAGCCCGGGACCTGGGAGAGAGCTACCTCTGGCATCCCAAAGATGGCCCGCTCCGTAGCTACTCTTATATCGCAATCCATGGCCAGAACCAATCCGCCGCCCAAACAATAGCCATCGATGGCAGCGATGATGGGTTTCCACACCCCCAGCTCTTGGGTGGGCCTGGGTAGATCGTATAGCTCCGTCAATCCCTTCTTCGCCTGGTGGAACTCGCTGAACTCCTTGATATCGGCCCCAGCAGTGAATGCCTTATCACCGGCACCAGTCAAGATAGCTGCCCACACATCGTCGTCGTCCCTTACCCTTATCCACGCCTCGGTCAGCCCCTTACGGACCTCGGCATCGATGGCGTTGAGGACTTGGGGACGATTGATGGTTATATATGCCACCTTATTTTCCACACTAAATAAGATCGCTGACACTTTAAGCTTATCCCTCCAGTTCCCTTCTCACGATGCGGGTCCCCTCTACCATGTTCTTGAGCTTAAGGAAGGATAGCCAGCGGGGCAGCTTGGCAAAGCCGCAGTCTGGATTAATGTAGAGTTTCTCCACGGGCACATATTTCAAGGCTAACCTTATCCTCTCCGCCACATCCTCTGGAGTCTCGACATAGAAGGACTTGACGTCTACAAGCCCTGCTCCCAGCTCCTTTTCAACCCCCAACTCCTTCCACATCTCTATCTCCTTCATCTCCCGGTTAGCGAACTCCAGCACCAATTGATCGGCCTTGGCATCTAAGATGGCCGGGAACACCCATCGGTAGGTCCTCTTGCCCAGGGGTCGGCTGGCGAAGTTGCCAAAGCAGATGTGTAAAGCTATCTTAGAATTTACACCTTCTACCGTAGCGTTGAACAGGCTCACCCAGTCTTCTATACCGCCGGGGATGATAGCATAGTCAGGCTCGTCTACTTGGATAAACTCAGCTCCTGCTTCTACCAATGCCTTAAGCTCAGTATTGATTATCTTGCTCAGATCCCAGTTCAGCTCCATGCGGTCTTTAAAAACCCTGTTGCCTTCCATCTCGATAGAATATCCCATAGTTAAGGGGCCCGGGCAGGTAACTTTTACAGGCCTAACAGTATTATCTTTGAGGTATTTAAACTCTTCGATGACGCCAAGACCTTGTGGCGCTGCGATGCGCCCCACCAGCTTGAAACGCCCAAGGCTGTCATAGCCTAAGTAGCCTATTTTTCTTAAGGGAGGGAGAGGCTCGACGCCAGTAAAGCGTGAATAGAAACTCATAATAAAGAACTGCCGGCGCATCTCCCCGTCGGTGATGATGTCAACACCGGCCTTCTCCTGGTCCCAAATGGCGATGTTTACAGCATCGTTGAGGGTTTCGTTGACATCGGTGGTGCCATAGTTGCCCTTCTCTATCTCATCCCAGGCTGTCCACAACCAGCTAGGAGTGGCGTAGCTGCCGACTACAGTGGTGGGAAGGAGAGGCGGAACACCTTGAATAAGCGAAGGGGCCATAGCTATTCCTCCAATGTAGTAATATCCCCCGGGTCCTGGCCCAGCTCCCTAGCCTTCAGCAGGCGACGCATGATCTTGCCGGACCGAGTCTTGGGTAGAGCCTGAACGAAATCGATCTCCGAAGGAACGGCTATAGGCCCCAGCTCTCGGCGTACATGGGCCTTAAGGGTAGCCACCAGCTCCTGAGAGGAGGTATTGCCCATGCGCAGGGATACGAAGGCCTTGATGGATTCCCCACGGATGGGATCAGGCTTGCCTATAACTGCGGCCTCGGCTACCGCCGGGTGGGATACTAAAGCGCTCTCCACCTCCGCCGAGCCGATGCGATGGCCTGCTACCTTCAGCACATCGTCGGACCGGCCTACTACTATAAAGTAGCCATCTTCATCTTTTAGAGCCACATCCGCAGTGAAGTAGCAGCCGGGAATACGGGCCCAGTCCTGTTTGTATCGCTCGTGGTCGCCATAAATCGTGCGGAACATGTGAGGGAATGGGAACTTCAGGACCAACAGTCCCCCCTTGTTGGGCTCAGTAATAGGTTTCCCTTCTTTATCCACTATTTCAGCTACCACCCCCGGCAATGGCTTACCCACCTTTCCTGGCTTAGTAGACATGCTGGGAAAGGTTCCTAGACAGGGGCCACCTGTCTCCGTCTGCCACCAGTTGTCGACTACATAGCCCCACTCTCCGTTACCGCACAGGTTCTGGTAAGTCCATCTCCATGCCTCGGGGTTCATAGGCTCCCCTGCGCAGGTCAGAAGGCGCAGGCTGCGAAGGTTGTATTTTTGGGGATACTCCTCCCCATAACGCATGAGCATACGGAGCGCCGTAGGCGCCGTAAAGATGACGTTCACACCGTATTTCTCAATGACTTCATAGAACACGCCAGGATGGGGGTAGTCAATGGCACCTTCCCTGAAGACCGTGGTGGCTCCAGCTATCAGAGGGGCATAGACTATGTAGCTGTGCCCCACTACCCAGCCGATGTCTGAAGTACACCAGAAGACGTCTTCCTCCTTGATGTCCCAGAAGGTCTTGAAATGGTAGTAGGTGCCCACCATGTAACCTCCGTGGACATGAAGCACCCCTTTAGGTTTTCCCGTGGTGCCGCTGGTGTAGAGGATATAGAGAGGGTCTTCGGCATCCATGACCTCGGGCGCACACTCCACATCCCCTGAATCCAACAGCTGCTGAAAGTCTACCTCTTTCGGCCCCAAAGAGGGGGGCTCTTCCCGCCTCCAGACCACGACCTTCTCCACCACGTCTAAACCCGTGACGGCCTCATCGGTGATCTCCTTCAAGTTCACCCTCTTGCCCCGTCGGTATCCGTAGTCGGCGGTGATAACCACTCTGGCCTGGGCATCCAGAATGCGGTCTCTCAAGGCCTGGATACTGAAGCCTGCATACACCACGCTGTGAACCGCTCCTATGCGTGCACAGGCCAACATGGCTATGGCCCCTTCTGGTGCAAGGGGCATGTAGATGATTACCCTATCTCCCTTCTTTATCCCCAGGGACTTAAGGCCGCTGGCAAAGCGGTTTACCAACTGGGCCAGGCGACCATAGGTGAAGATACGCTCTGAGCCATCCTCTCCCAGCCAGATGAAGGCCGCCTTGTTCTTTCGCCAGGAGGTCAGATGGCGGTCTAAGCAGTTATAGGTGATGTTGCACTTCCCATCTATGAACCAGCGAAAGGTAGGGTAATCCCACTGAAAAACCTGTTTCCAGGGTTGAAACCAGTGAAGCTCTGAGGCGACCTCGGCCCAAAAGCCTTCAGGATCATCAATGGAGCGCTGGTACTCTTTCTGATAATCCTGCAGGTTGGCGTTGGCCACCAGGCTTTCTGGTGGATGGATAATCTCATCGGTTTTCAGCAGGTGATCCAGATGTTCTTGCTCTACCATCATTCCCTCCCAATAAGCAGTCGACTACATGAGGTCGCAAGAGGTTGTTCCCAATATACTCAATCTCCCTGGGAAAATCAACGTTTCCACTATCAGGACATTATAAGGGCTTGAGTTGGAAACCAGGCGCGCTATAATGTATCTTAAGCTATAGAAGGGAGGAGATAGCTTAAAGACTTCGACTTAAGCCTTATGTACATTATGAAAGGAGAAAAACTATGCGCATAGGATATGGACTGCCGAATATAGGTCCTGTTCCCAATCCTGGAGTGATCGCTCAGGCGGCGCAGCGGGCCGAGGAGCTGGGCTACGATAGCTTGTGGGTCATTGAACGCTTGCTCTACCCCCTCAACCCTCAGACCTCCTACTTTGGCGGGCCGCTCCCCGAGGTATATAAGCGAAACTTCGACCCCCTGGAGACTCTAACCTTTGCCGCGGCCCACACGAGCCGCATCGCACTGGGCACCAGCGTATTAGACATGCCTTATTACAACCCGGTGATGCTGGCCCGGCGGTTGACAACCCTGGACGTGCTCTCGGGAGGTCGGCTGCGAGTGGGCTTTGGCCAGGGGTGGTCCAAGGACGAGCATGATGCTGTGGGCGCCTCTCTCAGTGGACGTGGCCGCCGTGCCGACGAGTTTATTCAGGTGCTCAAGGCCATCTGGACCACCGACCCTGTGGAGTTCAGCGGGCAGTTCTTTCAGGTACCCAGGTCCATTATTCAGCCCAAGCCGGTGCAAAAACCGCATCCTCCCATCTACCTGGCCGCCTATGCACCCAGTGCCCTCAAACGGGCGGCGACGCTGGCCAACGGCATTCACCCGGTGGCTCTTTCCCTAGATGGCCTGAAACAGCTAATGGATAGTGTAAAAAGCATGGCTGAGGCCGCCGGGCGGGACCCCTCCACTGTGGAGGTTTTGGTGAGAGCCAACCTGAACGTTACGGAGCAACCTCTGGGAAAAGAGCGGCAGTTGTTCTCCGGCACCCCCGAGGAGATTGGGGAGGACGTTAAGGCCATGCGAGAGGCGGGAGTGAACGAGCTTTTCCTTGATACAACCTTCTCACCGGATAGC
>JAZGDP010000176.1:0-4159 GCA_036477885.1 Dehalococcoidia bacterium | reverse complement strand
AAGAAGAGCTGCATATCGTGTTCTTTGGTGAAGCCTATGCCTCCGTGCACCTGATGGCCCAGGGCGCACACCCTGTGGTGAGCGTCACTGACCCATCCCTTAGCCATGGAGACCTCCTTGGTACAGGAAAGGCCTTTGCTGAGCATCCAGGCGGCCTGATAAGTGATGAAGCGGGAGCCGTCCACATCTGTAGCCATGTTGGCGCAGTGATGTTGAACAGCCTGGAAGCTGCCTATGGGCCGGCCGAACTGGACCCTCTGTTTGGCATATTCCACCGTCATCTCCAGGACCTGCTGGGAGGCACCCAGCATTTCGGCACACTTGCCTACTGCTCCCCAGGCCATGATCTTCTCCACGATGGGCCATCCCTGGTTCAACTTGCCCAACATATTCTCCTTGGGCACCTTTACATTATCGAAGATCACCTCACACTGTTTGTCCGAAGCGATGGTCTTGAGGAGGGTCGTGGAGATCCCCTGACTCTTGGCGTCAACCAAGAAGAGGGTCATGCCCTCCTTGGGGTCTCCTCCTTCTTTAGTTCGGGCTACGCATAAAAGATAATCGGCCACGTTGGCGTCGGAGACGAAAAGCTTAGTGCCATCGATTACATAGTTTCCGTCATCTAGGGAGGCTTTGGTCTCGATGGCCGAGGCCTCGTAGCGGGCGGTAGGCTCCGTCAATGCCAGAGCCATAATCATCTGCCCCTCGGCTATCCGAGGAAGGAACTGCTTTTTTTGCTCCTCGGTTCCCGCCTCGAGGATGGGCAGAGCGCACAGGACTACGGTGGAGAAAAAGGGACCCGGCAATAAGGTTCGTCCCATCTCCTCGATGAGAACCGTAAGGTCGAGAAAGGTATAACCTATGCCGCCATATTTTTCGGGTAGGGGAAGTCCCATCCATCCCATCTCCGCCATCTTGCGCCACAGCTCCGGTGAGTAACCCTTATCGTCCTCCTCCATAGCCCTTACCAGAGACTTGGGGCACTCCTTCTCCAGGAAATCTCGGGCCGTTGTTTTCAGCATCTCCTGTTCTTCGCTAAGGCCCAGATCCATGTTTCACCTCCTTTTTAACTTCAATGAGCTATTGCTCTTATCCTAATCAAGCAGTCTATACTTACGCCACTATCGGGGCAACTCCAGCCCGCGAGTGGCGATGATGCTCCTCTGTATCTCCGATGTACCCGCCGCCAGAGTGAGGCTAGCGGCGTGGAGATATATGTCCCTTATTCTACCCATTATTTGAACCGCTGGAGAGCCGTATTCCAGTTGGCCATACAAGCCCAGCATCTGCATAGAGGTATTGGCCAGCCGTTGAATTAGCTCGGTGACGTATAACTTGCTCATGGAGGCCTCGTAGTTGGGAGTGAGGCCCTTGCTGTACATCCAGACCGTGCGATAGGTTAGAAGTCGAGCGGCCTCGATCTCGATGGCCATCTTGGCCAGCTTGTTTTTTACTAGAGGGTCCTCGGCTAGGGGCTTTCCGTTATGACGGGCCTCTTTCACGTACTGCACTACATCATCCAAGTAACGGCGGCACATTGAAGAATAGTTGGAAGCGGAGCGCTCGAAGTCCAGCAGGGCCATGCCTATATACCAGCCACGGTTCACATCTCCCACCACATTCTCCTTGGGCACTCGGACGTTGTCGAAGAAGACCTCGTTGAATTCGTGGCTGTTGGCCATATTTACTAGAGGACGGACAGTAATTCCGGGGCTCTTCATATTCATCAGGAAGAAGGTGATACCCTTGTGTTTGGGGGTGTCGGGGTCGGTACGGGCCAGAAGAAACATCCAGTCGGCGTGATGAGCGTAGGTAGACCATATCTTCTGGCCGTTAATGACGTAGTCGTCGCCGTCCAGCACCGCTCGGGTCTGAAGGGAGGCCAGGTCTGAGCCTGAGCCGGGTTCGCTGTAGCCCTGGCACCACACCACCTCCCCCCGGGCGATTCCCCCCAGATGCTGTCTCTTCTGCTCCTCGGTGCCGTAGAGGATGAGGGTGGGGCCTATCATACCTACCCCCTCGATATCTCGGCCTGGGGCGCTGTGATAGGTCATCTCCTCGGTGAATATTAGGCTTTTCATCAATGAAGCGCCCAGGCCGCCGTATTCCTTGGGCCAGCTCATGGCCAACCAGCCCTTCTCCACCAGTTTGCGGCGCATCTCCCGCTCCAGCTCCCAGTGCTCCGGCCCTACGATGCCGAAGGGATGAGTGCCCCTCCAGTGGGGTGGCAGCTCCCTCTTCAAAAAGGTACAGACCTCCTTTCGGAAGGCCTCTTCTTCCTCAGTGAATTCGAAGTCCATTCGTATTCCCTTTGCTTTAAACTCTGTTTATCTGGGCAACCCTAATCCTCGCTGGGCAACTATATTTCTTTGAATTTCCGAGGTGCCTGCCCCCACAGTACCGCTAATAGAATGGAGGTAAAAATCTTTAATTAGCCCCCGAAGGGGCGCCCTAAAAGTGCCATTGCCCAACTGGCCGCATAGCCCTAACAGCTCCATGCCCCATGCTGCTATACGTTGTAGGAGCTCTGTAGAGTAGAGCTTTGCTATAGATGATTCATAGCTGGGGATTAGGCCTCGACTCAGCATCCAGGCCTGGCGGTAGAACAGAAGCCTTCCTACCTCTATCTCGATGGCCATCTCCGCTAGCTTGTGCTTTATTAAGGGGTCATCTGCTAAAGGATCTCCATTGCGAGCCGTATTTATGACGTATTCTACTAAGAGATCTAGAAATCGCCTGCCCACCGCTGGCAGGAAGAAGCAGGAGCGTTCGAAGTTTAGAGCTGTCACGGCCACGTACCAACCTCGATTCACCTCTCCGATAATATTCGTCTTGGGCACCCGGACATCCTCGAAAAAAACCTCGTTGAATTCCTGTCCACCTGCCATATTTACGAGTGGACGCACTGTTATACCTGGGCTTTTCATGCCCACCAAGAAGAAGGTTATACCCTTATGCTGAGGCGCCTTGTGATCGGTGCGGGCCAGAAGGAAAATCCAATCGGCCTTGTGAGCGTTAGTGGTCCATATTTTTTGTCCGTTAATAACATAGTCGTCGCCGTCCTCCACCGCTTGGGTCTGAAGGGAGGCCAGGTCTGAGCCTGAGCCGGGCTCGCTGTACCCCTGGCACCACATTACCTCTCCTCGGCCTATGCGGGGCAAATGCTCTCTCTTCTGCTCTTCGGTGCCGTGAACTATTAGGGTGGGGGCCAGATAGCCCACTCCTATAGGGTCATAGCCGGGAGCGCCTTGATAAAACCACTCCTCGGCGAAGATGAAGCGTTTAATGTATGAAGCATCTTGACCGCCGTATTCCCTGGGCCAGGAGATAGATAACCATCCCTTTTCCCCCAGCTTGCGGCGAATCTCCTTCTCTAGTGTCGCATAATTATCCACGGCTATGGGAGTATATATGATCAGCCTTTTCCAGTCGGAGGGAAGGGTTTCCCTTAGGAAGTCTCCCACCTCCTTGCGGAATTCTTCCTCCTCCGGACTAAAGCAAAAATCCATGGCTTCTCCCACCGTTTTATCTAGGCAGTCCCAGACCCCGCAGGGCCATAATGTTTCGCTGGATCTCCGATGTGCCCGAATAGATGGTGGAAGGCACAGCATAGATGTAGAAACGCTCCACCCTTCCCTTTAGTGGCGTCCATTTGGAGTCTGAGAGCAATTGGCCTTGAAGTCCCAGGATCTGCATCCCCAGAAGGGCAAGGCGCTGCCACATCTCCGAGCCGAAGAGCTTGGACATGGAGGATTCGGAGTCGGGGACTTGGCCCTGGCCTTGTAGCCAAGTCACTCGGTAGGCGAGGAGGCGAGCCACATCTATCTCGATGGCCATCTCCGCCAATCGATTTTGAATTAATGGGTCCTGGGAGAGAGGCTTTCCGTTATGTTGGGTCTCTTGGGCATATTTCACAAGGTTCGAAAAGAGGTCTTGGGCCTCGGCGGGAAACTCGACGCCCGATCTCTCAAAATTGAGGAGGCTCATGCCTACATACCAGCCCCGGTTCAGCTCCCCCACCAGGTTGGCCTTGGGCACCCGAACGTTGTCGAAGAAGACCTCATTAAATTCGTGATCATTAGCCATATTGACCAGGGGCCTGATGGTGATGCCCGGGGTCTTTATATCCAGCAAGAAGAAGCTGATGCCTTTGTGTTTG
>JAZGDP010000175.1:0-2875 GCA_036477885.1 Dehalococcoidia bacterium | reverse complement strand
TACGGGTATCAGGTCCCCTAAGGCAAATGGACCTATGATTACCCCTCCCACCAACTCCCCGATAACCGCAGGAAGCCTTAGATAACGGACGAAGATCTCGCCCCCTATCTTGGCTACAACAAGAATTGCAGCTAGTTGGAAGACTAATAGCGTTACCGTCTCTATTATGTCGTTTTCGCCAGCGGAGAAGAGCATCTGTCTATATTAAAGGGCCATTCATCTTCATGAATCCTTTTCCCCCATATAAAATCCCAGGCAGTACCTGAATTTTAAAATCTGCCCGGGATATCCCCACAGGTATGACCCCAGTCATGCTGAAGTATATCATGGAGTAACCACCCAGGCAAAAGTTGCACCCAACCCGGCATTAACGCATTCCTAAGGCCTCTTGACAACACGGTGTTAATCCTATACCATTATGTGTGAGAGTCAGGGATGGAAGAACCAAGCGAACTACCACCAAGTATCCTACTTCCCTAAAAACGTAATATCTTGATGACCGTGCCGCAACGGTAGATAGCTCAATAGAAGCGGTAACGGTCTTTTTCTTTATATGACTACAACTTCATGGGCAGCGGTAATCCTCGCCGCAGGAAAAGGAACTCGAATGAGATCTCGAGTGCCTAAGGTCCTGCACCTTATTGGTGGTCGTGCGATGATACTGTATCCCCTAGAGGCGCTGCGGCCCCTACCTCTGAGGCAAACCTTTATTGTAGTAGGGCCCGACGGGGAGAATCTACGAAACGTAATAGGAGGGGGATGGGAATATATAGTCCAGAACCAGCCGCTGGGCACGGGGCATGCCCTGGCTCAAACCCAAAAGGATATCCCCCAGACCATAGAGAACCTCCTGGTGCTTAACGGCGATGTCCCCCTCATCTCCCCCCAATCCCTGTCTCACATGATGAACCATCACTGCGCCTCAGGCGCCGCCATAACCCTTCTCACCACGGACAGATTTCAGCAAAGGGGACTGGGCCGCATATTAAGAAACTCCTCAGGACAGATAACAGAAATTATCGAAGAGATTGAGGACGAGGCAAGGAGCCATGAGGCCTTTGAGCTCAACAGTGGTATCTACTGCTTTAGTAGCCAATGGCTGTGGGATAACATGCAGAACCTAAGCCCTCACGATAATGGTGAGCTCTACCTGACAGACATGGTTTCCATGGCAGCAAAATCAGGGCAGAAGGTTGAGAGCGTCTCTCCTAAAGACCCTATGGAGATTTTGGGTATTAACAATCGTATAGACCTGGCCCAAGCCGAGGAATTCATGCAAAGGCGGACTAGAGAAGGATGGATGAAGAAAGGGGTAACCCTTCTAAATCCCTCGTCCATCTTCATAGACGTCACTGTAGACATAGGCATGGATACGGCAATTTACCCCAACACCTTCCTTACCGGCACCACTCGAATAGGTGAACAATGCACTATAGGCCCTAACACCACCATTCGCGATTCCATTATCGGCGATAATTGCCGAATTCAGACCTCAATGATCGAGGAGGCCACCTTAGAGGAAGGGGTGGATGTAGGCCCCTATAGCCATATCCGTCCAGATTCTCACCTGGAGCAGGGCGTTCATATAGGCAATTTTGTCGAGGTGAAGAAGAGTCGCCTGGGCAGGGGCACCAAAATGGGCCACTTCAGCTATGTGGGGGATGCCACTATTGGCGCCAATGTCAATATAGGGGCTGGAACCATCACCTGTAATTTCGACGGCCTTCGTAAGAACCGAACTATTATAGAGGATGACGCCTTTATCGGGAGCGATTCCATGTTGGTGGCGCCGGTGAGGATCGGCCCCCGTGCCATAACTGGAGCGGGCTCCGTGGTAACTCATGATGTGCCTGCTGATGCTTTAGTGGTGGGGGCACCCGCCCAAATAAAGGAGAAGCCAGTGAGGAAAGGGGGCTCCGATTAGAGCCATCGGGTTGCAACCATTGACCCTGAGGCTCACGAAGGATTTCAGTCTATTGTTTGCCAGTGGGAGGATGAGAAAGGTCATTTATCTGTCGCTCTTTAAGCATAGGAGGAGGTGGATCAGGTATGAAACCAGATACGCAGGGCAGCAAGCTACTTAACCAGGGAGGCCGCCGTTGAGCACTGAGAAAAGGTCTATTTTAAGTCGAGTTTTCAAGCGGTCTTCCTCCAAAGCCGGCAAAGACGAGGAGGCTGCTCCTCCAAGTTTACCGGAGGAGGAGAGGCAGATGATTCGCTCCATCCTAAAGCTGGAGGACACCCCCGCTCGAGAGATCATGGTCCCCAGGTTGGACATAGTGGCTGTAGATACCCATACCCCCCTTTCCCAGGTTATAGACCTGGTGATTCAGCGAGGCTTCAGTCGCATCCCCCTCTACGAAGAGAATATCGATAACATCATCGGTATCATATATGCTAAGGACCTTCTTCGATTTCTCAACCACAATGGGGATGCTATAGACCTTAAAAAAGTCGCCCGGGAGGCCCATTTCATCCCGGAGTCCAAGAAGATCAGCGAACTCCTCCATGAATTCCAGGAGAAAAGGGTACACTTAGCCATTGTAGTAGACGAATACGGAGGTGTCTCCGGTTTAGTGAGCCTGGAGGACTTACTGGAGGAGATCGTAGGGGATATTCAAGATGAATTCGATAGAGGGGAGCCTCAAATACAAAAAGTAAGTGATACCGAAGCGATAATGGACGCCAAGGTGAGTATTGACCAGTTTAGCGAGATGTTCTCGGTACAGATCGAGGGGGATGGATTCGACACGGTGGGAGGATTTGTCCTGAATCAATTGGGTAAGATCCCTAGCATGGGAGACGAGCTGGAGACCCAAGGCATCAAGATATCTGTCCTCTCCACCATTGGCCGGCGCATCAAAAAGGTGCGGGT
>JAZGDP010000174.1:0-2542 GCA_036477885.1 Dehalococcoidia bacterium | reverse complement strand
AGCTGACGATTTTATCATCAAATAGAGTTACCACCACCGCCAAGAGCATACCCAGAGCCCCCAAAACGTTGCCTCTGGTGGCTGTGCGAGGATGGGTTAGTCCCTTAAGACCCAGAATGAAAAGGATGCCCGCAGCTAGATAGGCTAAAATCACGTACTCGTCGGACACGTTAGCGCCTACGCTTGAACTTCCGCAGCATCCGGTGCGTCACGCCAAAACCACCAACGACATTGGCGGTAGCCATTGCCACCGCCAAGAACCCCAGGACAGTAGCCAGGGTGGTTTCCTCCGCACCGGCGGCCACCAACGCGCCCACAACGGTAACTCCCGATATGGCATTAGCGCCCGACATTAAAGGTGTATGCAGCAAGGGTGGTACTTTTGTGATGACCTCAAAGCCCACAAAGAGGGCCAACACAAATACGGTCAGAGCTATTACAAAGGTTTCCATTAGGAATCGCTCCCGTTAGTGGATACCTGCGCTTCTGTTGGTAGACCCAGCATCTCCCGTACCTTGGGATTGACGATTTCGCCTCTATGGACCACCAGCGTCTCGCTGACGATGGGATCCTCCATATTAAAATTTACCTGTCCATCCTTCACCATGTTCAGTAGGAAAGCAGAGATATTGGACGCGTACATTTGACTGGCGTGGTAGGGAACGGTGGAAGGAAGGTTGAGGGGCCCAAGGATGGTGACGTCATGGATTTGCACCGTCTCTCCTGGTTTGGTGAGCTGGCAGTTACCGCCACTCTCGGCGGCAAGGTCCACTATCAGGGATCCCGATGGCATCTGTTGAACCATCTCATCAGTAATCAGGAGGGGTGCCCTCTTGCCGGGGACAGCGGCCGTGGTGATGACTACATCGCTCCGGGCTACCGCCCCTGACATCATCTCTCGCTGTCGGCGGTAGAACTGTTCATCCATCTGCCGTGCATACCCTCCGGAGGACTCAGCCTCTTGTGCTTCCAGCGGCAGCTCCAAAAACTTAGCCCCCAGGCTCTCCACCTGCTCCTTTGCCATCGGTCGAACGTCGTAGGCTTGGACTACAGCTCCTAGCCGCCGCGCTGTTGCGATAGCCTGAAGCCCGGCCACACCCGCCCCCACCACGAGCACATGGGCGGGAGTAACGGTGCCTGCCGCAGTCATAAGCATGGGAAACATCTTGGGCAGGCGGTCAGCAGCTACCAGAACAGCCTTGTAACCTGACACAGTGGCCATAGAGGTCAGGACATCCATCGGCTGGGCTCGGCTGACTCGTGGAACCAGCTCCAAAGCCATGGCTGAAACCCTTCGTGATGCCAGATCTGGCATCACCTGAGGACGGCCCAAAGGGTCAAGAAGGCCAATGAGCAGTTGGTCTGGGTGCAGTAAATCTAGGTGAGGATAGCCCCTTTCAGTGTCAACGCCCAGGCATCGCACCTGAAGTATAACGTTGGCATTGGAAAAGACCTCAGAATCGCTGTTCGCCAAACGGGCACCACTCTCTTCGTAGGCTACATCTGGAAAGCCAGCAGCAGCTCCTCCACCACGCTCCACCCACACCTCTAACCCAGCCATTACCAAGGAGGGTATTACGCGGGGAATCAGGGCCACTCGGCGCTCCTCAGGATAGGTCTCGGATGGAACTCCCACAATCATGATGTCAGTCCAGATCCCTCATCTGAATAAAGACGTTCATATAGTTTACACATCCAGGAAACTTGCCCTAAACGGACGACGCAGCTAGTAGCGCCCTGAGACACTGTGACGTTGCCTGGAGATGGTGAGCGACCCCCTGGTGCATCGGCTACGCCTGCTGGCAGCGGTGAGGCCGAGGACAGCGAGTGGGTCTTGTCCCCAACCTCCACCAGAAACAAGAAGCCGAAGGAGGTCATGACTATCCAGAATTTAATAGGCAACTGCCCTCGTTAGATTGGTGGAGCTAAGGAGTGTTATCAACTTGCTTGAATCGGTGACTTCCTGTAAGTTTTTGATAACTCGCCGAATCTCCGAGATCCGGCCATCGGAATATGCCCGAGCAGCTAGAAGAGTGAATTTTTCCTCAAGCTCTTGTCGAGTGAGAGGGTTTTCGGGCTCTCCCTTGGGGTAGTCTATCCTTTTTGTGAAGGTACCCCTTATAGTTTCCAAAGTGAGGATACTTGACCACTTTGCCGACCATGACTTCGTGAGCTCCTCATCAGGGACGACTTCTATCTTTCCCATAAGTCTCTTCAATCGAGAGTCCTCCTCTTTCTCCAAGGCATAGGTGTTATCGATCAGCCAGCGCCTTAACCCCTTTTCGCCCTCCAGGAATGCGAGAGCCAAGTTAAATTGAGCGCTAAAAGCTGGCCCGTAGATTCCCTTACCATCAGCCCAAGGGGAGGGATCATCCATATCAGCGGCGATAATAGAGAACAATCGGGCAGTAATCTTCCGCACTTCATCCGGGCGAACGGGACCATGCTCTTCTAAGATGCTCAGAAGGGCATCCCTAGATGGATGGATGTGCCGGCACCCTGGATAGGGTTTATGACCTACCTCAAGAATCTTGAAAGGTCC
>JAZGDP010000173.1:0-2177 GCA_036477885.1 Dehalococcoidia bacterium | reverse complement strand
GTCCGTAAGGCTTTGGGAAGGGGCGAGGGGATATCCCGAGAAGATAAAGTCTGCCTTGAATGAGCTACAGTCCCCTCTCTCCAAGATGCCGGGAGTAATCGTGGAGAATAAAGGCCCTGTAGCCTCCATTCACTATCGCCTTGCCCCCGATCCGGAGGCCGCTCAGAGAGAAATATTACAGGTGCTTAAAGGCTCCTCAAAGGTTAAAGAGTTGGGTGTTTCCCTGGGCAGGATGGTGGTGGAGCTTAAGCCCCCCTTAAGGGTGAACAAGGGCTTCGTATTGAGGGAGTTGGTGGAAAATAATGGCCTCAGGGGCGCCATCTGTCTAGGGGATGATGTAACCGACCTGGATGCTTTCTCAGCCATACGGGAGGCCTTTCCCGGGAGGCCCTTCATTGGGGTGGCCATAGCTGTGGAGGACGCTGAAATCCTTAAAGAGGTGAAAGAGGGGGCGGATTATTCTCTGAGGGGCGTAAGGGAGGTGGAAAGGTTTCTAGAGTGGCTGGACACTGACCCGGGCTACACCTCCACCCGACATCGACCGGCACATGAGTAAATTGAATTAAGAGGATTGCCATGAGCAGCAGTAAGTTCCGCACAGTGGTGATAACAGTTTCAGGTAATCGCACGGTACTGCGCATTTTCTATTACCCGTGGCGGGCCTTCCCCTATCCCTTGCGCAGAGTAGGCGCTGCCCTGTTTATCAAAAGTGTGCTCTTCCAGAAGAAGCTGTTCCGTGTGGATAGTCAGAACGAGCTCACTCCGACTAAACAATTGCTCAATCTCTCTTTCTGGGGGATACCGGAGATAGACCTCAAGGATTACCGCCTGCATATCGGAGGAGCCGTGTGGCAACCAATGAGTTTTTCCTTTGATGAGATTCGAGCGCTGCCCTCCATCACGCGTCAGGTTCGCATGGACTGCGTAGGGGGCACCCGAAACAACTCTATCATGGAGGGGGTGCTCCTCGGGGAGTTTTTGGAACGTGCGGGTATCAAGCCCGAGACACGGCGGGTGGTTTTCCATTGCGCCGACGGCTACTACACCTCAATAGACCTCAAAGAGTTGCTGGAGCGGGAGGCCTTTCTAGCCTATACTGTGAACAACGAAGCACTACCAAAGTTCGGTTATCCCCTGCGTCTGGCTATAGCAGGAAAGTACGGCTACCAGTGGGCAAAGTGGGTGGTTCGGATAGAGCTGGTCGCCGATGAGCGCAAGGGATACTGGGCAAGATTTGGCCTGCCCGACAGGGCTGACCTTGGGGATATCTGGTAAGGTCAGATACAGGAGAGAGAAGCGAAAGCCCTTTACAAGGTAATTTCTACTTAATACAATCCAGGTTTTTAAGCTGCTGGTAAAGCCAGTCGGTGGTATCTTGTTCCTCTATGGCTCGAACTAGAGTGGCTTGCCTCTCCTTTTTCTCCTCCTCGGACATAGTTAAACCGGTATACAATGCCTGCATAGTCTCTCTTAGGTCTGCTGGGGCAACAGGTAAGACTCCTTGGCGAAGCTGCCTATAGGCGCCGGCGCTTTCGGACAGGACCAGCACGCCGTTGCGGGTGTTTACGACGGGCCCCTCCTTGGCTACCAGATTCATACCGTCTATGACGGAATTCACTAGAAGCACATCGTAAAGGCGCATACCTGCTATAGCTTGAGCATAGTTGTTCTCCATGAAGACCTTAATGGGCTCCCATTCGCCGCTTCGATATTTTTCGTTGATAGTATGCACCAGCTCCGTTATCTCCTCGGCGTATCTCTGATACTGTCTGATATGGGTTCGAGAAGGGACGAGGAAGGCCAGGAATTTTATCCGACCCACAAGCTCAGGGTGGTTGTTCAGAAGCATGTCGAAGGCTTTGAACCCTCTGGTGATATTTTTACTGGGCTCGGTTCTATCCACCCGCACAATAGTCTTCTCCCCGCAATGGGAACGGAGCCTCCTTTCATACTCTAACACCCTGGGAGAGGAGGCTGTTCTTTGCAGTCCTGCCACATCTATGGATACCGGATAGGCATTGACCTTTACCCTTTGCCCATTGTTGGTCACTATTCTTTGGTTGTAATCTACCTCAGCCTCTTCCAGAAATGCGTCACAGGTTTGCAGGAAATTTATCACATCTCGATTGGTTTGAAGGCCGACGACGTCGTTGGCACATAGACCCTGGCAGATGGCC
>JAZGDP010000172.1:0-6051 GCA_036477885.1 Dehalococcoidia bacterium | reverse complement strand
ACATAGTCTGATTAAAAACACACTGTAAATATCCTACCCGCCTGCTCTTGGTGCTTGCCTGAAAGGCAAAGGCTTTGTTTCTCTCTCAAAAAGGAGTGATATTCAAAGGAGGCGTAAGGCGGGCTGGGAGGGAAGAATACATAGGCTTTGGCGGCGCCATACATAACTTTTTCTTAAGAAGACGTATCTCTGCCACCAGCTTATCTGATAGCGTGTTGGTCCCACCCAACCCGCCCCCAGGCGCTTACTTCAAAAAGCTAGGGGTTTTCCTTCTTGGGAAGGAGCTAATATTCGAAAAGACGTGAGAGACGGAGCCCCTCAGAAGCTTTCCGAGGGTCGGTGAGCAGATTGATTATAAGTTGCCGGGCTAGGCGCTAGTAGGCAGCGAAGAGGGTCGATATGCTGATGTGATATAATTTTCCCTACTAATAAGGGAGGATGTGGGTCCAGCCGAGGTAAATGGTTAGGTTCAAACCGAAGGAACTTCGGGGGGTGGAAAATGAGAGTAGCCAAAAGGATGAACAACCTGGGCACCGAGGGAGCCTTTGAGGTCTTGGCCAAGGCCAAGGAGCTCGAAGGGAAAGGCGTAGATGTAATTCACCTGGAGATAGGGGAGCCCGACTTCGATACACCTCGAAGCATTAGAGAGGCAGCCATAAACGCCCTGAATCAAGGTTATACCCATTATGGCCCGGCGGCCGGCCTCCCCGAGCTCAGGAGTAAGATAGCCGAGCATGTTTCCTCCACCCGGGGCATTCAAGTGGACTCGGATAGAGTGGTGATCTCCCCTGGCGCCAAGCCCATAATGAATTTTACCCTCACTGCCCTCATAGAGGAGGGGGACGAGGTTATCTATCCCAATCCCGGCTTCCCTATCTACGAATCTATGATCAACTTCGTAGGGGGCACACCTGTACCTATGCAACTCTACGAGGAAAGGGGTTTCCTCCCCGACCTGGATGAGCTTGAGAGGCTCGTGTCCCCTAAAACAAGGCTGATCATAATTAACTCCCCCCATAACCCTACAGGCAGCGTCTTGGACCGCTCTGCCCTAGAGGCGATAGCCGATATAGCCATCGAGAGAGATTTAATAGTGCTTACCGACGAGATCTATCGGGATATCCTCTATGAGGGCTCATACTTCAGCATAGCCTCGCTCCCCGGGATGGCGGAGCGCAGCATAATCTTGGATGGTTTCTCCAAAACCTACGCTATGACTGGATGGCGCCTGGGATATGGTGTGTTGCCCAAGGAGTTGGTGCCCCATTTTAGCAGGCTCATGGTCAACAGTGTATCCTGTACCGCATCCTTCGTGCAGAGGGCTGGCCTAGCCGCTCTGGACGGCCGCCTGGAGGAGACGGACCACATGATAGAGGAGTTTCGCCGCAGGCGAGACTCCTCCGTAAGGGCCCTCAACGACATAGAGGGCATAAGCTGCCTTAAGCCCAAGGGGGCTTTTTATCTCTTCCCCAATATTAAGGGCACAGGCCTCAGCAGCAGGGAGTTCACCGATCGCCTTTTGTACGAGGCCGGGGTGGCCGTTCTTCACGGCGACTCCTTCGGCTCCTACGGTGAGGGATATGTTCGCATCTCCATTGCCAGCTCCATGGAAAACCTGAATAGGGCCATTCAACGTATAGAGGAATTCCTATCCAAAAAGGTCAATTAATATCCTTCGCCGAGCTCTTGAGCCCCTTTATACCAGTGTTCTACTTCATGTTGGAGTAGGCCCTTTGAAATTATAATTACCGCCTGTGATTCGTGGCAGCGAGTGTTTCCTGCTAATCCACGAAGGCTGTCCTCATCTCCATGTCCCAATAGTGGCGAAAATGGACTGTCTTCATGAGGTGGTATATAGCCAGGATACCTTTAACCGGCTATCTTTAGGAGCTACTAGATGGAGCTGAAAGAGCTGGGAAAAACAGGGGTCAAACTGCCGGAGATCGGCCTTGGAGCCTGGCAATATAAGGGCGGTGTTGAGCCCCTGCGCAAAGGAATATCCCTGGGCGCTTCCCTGGTAGATACTGCCGAGAGCTATGACACCGAGGGTATAGTGGGTGAGGCGATAAAGGGGCGGCGGGAGCGAGTGTTCATCGCCACCAAGGTTTCAGGCGCCCACCTAAGACATGACGACCTGCTGAGAGCGGCCGAGAACAGCCTTGAGAGGTTGGGCACCCATTATATAGACCTGTATCAGATTCACTGGCCTAACTCCCGCATACCCATAACAGAGACCATGCAAGCCATGGAGGCCTTGGTGGATATGGGTAAGGTTAGATTTATAGGCGTCAGCAACTTCTCTGTAGCTGAGCTCCAAGAAGCCCAAGCCGCCATGAGCAAGTATAACATCGTATCCAACCAGGTTTTATACAATCTCCTTGATAGAGAGATAGAAGACAGCCTTCTGCCCTACTGCGAGCAGAGCAACATAACGGTGATCGCCTATACCCCCCTAGCCCGAGGAGGCTTGTCCTCTAAATCCCTGTTTAGGCGTCGGCATGAAATGGATATTCTACAAAAGATAGCTTCAGAAGCCGGGAAGAGCATGGCCCAGGTGGCCCTTAACTGGTGTATCTCTAAGCCTAATGTAATAGCCATTCCGAAAGCTAATAGGATCGAACACGTCATCGAAAATTGCGCCGCTTCCGGCTGGAGGCTATCGGCTGAACAGATGGAGGCTTTGAACGCCGCCTTTCATCGCTAACTAAAGACCAGCATGATATTCATTGCCCCATTCATCTTCAGGTTGAAACTTGTCCAGTTTACCTCTCTTGGTTTCCTCAGCTCATGCGGAAGACCAGGAAAATCCCCAGCAGATAGAGGGCCACCATTCCTAGACTGCCGGGCTCGATGAGGTAAAAGCGCTTCAGAGGCCATCGCAACAGGAGTTGCACCGTCCCCAGACCTATGAGTAGGAGAGCAAATAGCCCCGCTGTGACGTGGCTCTGATCTAGGTTACTGAAGAGGGAGCCCTGAGTATAGAACAGGTCTGCTACCCCCAGGATGCCGATGTTGAAGGTGTTGCTACCGTAAATCCCTGCAATGGCCAGGTCCCCCGCTCCCATTCGAAAGGCTGTGACAGTGGTGGCCATTTCCGGCAGGCTGGTCACGAAGGCCAACGCCAGCACACCCATGAAGCTTTCGGCAATGCCCGTCAACTCGGCAATGCGCTGAGCACTGAAGGCCAGGAAGGGGGCTGCCACGAAAATCGCTGCCGCTGAGATGCCAAAGACTATCCATCCCCACCGGAGGGAGCGTGAGGCCACCGGTGCTTCCAGATCCGGTATCCCGGCGCCGTACCGATGAAGGATACGAGACGCCACCACGTAACCCCCAATGAGGGCCACTGCCGGGAGGCTCACCCCCAGCCACTCGGCCTCAGGCCGCAGCGCTGCAAACAGGGTGGCCATACCCGTCAAGGCAATGGCGAAGGCCGCCAGCAGGCCTTGCTGGGGCAACAGCCGCTGAAAGAGCTGTCGCTCCCCCAGCAGGGCTACCACCAGCGCCAGGATGCTCATGTTAGCCATGTTGGACCCCAGGACATTCCCCGCAGCCAGCGCTGGTGCTTCAATACGCACTGCCGTCACGGTGGTTACCAGCTCTGGCAGGGAGGTGGCCCCCGCTATTAACAGCGACCCCACCCAAAGCCGCCCCCACCCCGTCCTTAGGGCGATGACATCCCCAGCTATGGCCAGGGTAATGCCGGCCGCTGTAACAGCAATGGCTGTCAGGAAGAACAGCCCCAGGGCGCCAGGTAGCTCCATCACCACCTCAGGCTCATCTGGCGGCGTCTGGGGACTGAGTAGAGTTATGCCCCCAGGCGCCGTAGTTTAATTGATAGGTTGGAGGGCAGGATAAACTCCTGCGTTCATAGACAATCATGCGTGGCGTGTCTCCCCATCCCGAATTTCAGGAACCATAGCGTGAGTGATAAATTTTAGACCGCCTTCCAGATGGCCCCCAGCCCTCTCTCTGGCACTACCCTTTCCTAAGATTGCTTCTCCTTCCCACTGACACATCAGCCGCAGCTACCACGCTGTTCAAAGGAGGGTTTTTGGGGACTATTGTATCATGGGAACCGGTCTATGTTTTCAGTTTTATATGGAAAATCAAAGCAGACCCCTTTGTTACCTAGCCCCGCTTCTAGCCTCTTTCAAGGCCTGAGGTATGAGGCCGAAAAGGGACCTTATACGCTCCTTGTCGCCCAGGAGGAGGAATAGGGTGAGGGACAGATAGATAAGGATATAGATATACCTAGCAGTTTCGGAGATGAAGCCCAGTTGAGTACTGAAGAGAAGGAATAATATGGCTACCCCTTTCAAGGAGATGCGCAGCTTGGTCAATAGGATCACGGCGAAAAGGGACTGGGCCGAGGTCAGGAGGAACTCCTCCAACTGGCGGGAATCCAGATTCATATTGGTTACAGAGCCCAGCGAGACATTGTAGGCCACGGGCAAGGATGCCACCAGAAGAGTCCACTGGTTGACCTTAGAGGATATAAGAATGCCCATGGCGTTCTGAACATTGCCCCTTAGCGCAAAGATGGCGCCTATGATTCCCTCGGGAGCCTCCGATGCCAAGGGGGCCAGCCACTGCACCAGTATGAATTCGTCCACCCCCAGAGACTTGCCGGTCTCCACCAGGCCTTCGGCAAAGGGCTTTGCCGCCAGGATTATTACAAAAGCGGCGTAAGCAAATATCAGAGCCACCACAGAACGGCGGGTCCAGGGCCTCAACGCCCCTAAGGTAGCTGAAGGGCCCACCAACTCTGGCTCCTCCACCGGCCCTCGAAGGACCATCCACATATAAAACAGAAAGAAGGACAGCAAAATGGCCGAATCGACTATGTGCAGCGAGCCCTTGGTAAAGATGATGAAAGAATAAAGGGTGGCTATGAGGAGTACGGAAAGCTCTATGGAGTTGGACCTGGCTAATTGAAGGTTAAACCCCCTTTTCCTGACCTTAAACCAGAAGAGGAAAACCACCATGGGCCAGCCGATGCCGATGAGCAGGCGGTTTGCTCCGGTCATGTTGGCAGCAGCAAAGGCAAGATTCTCAGGGTTATCAGCGGCGGTCCAGGCGAAAAAGATGTCCACGGCATATTCGGGGAGGACGGCTATGATGGCCAGAAGGGCCACGGCCACCGTGCGGGGCACGTCCAGCTCGGCTGCCTCGGCAGCCCAGGCGAGGAGAAAGGCGGCCCCCAAGATGGCCAATCCAAAGAGGACAGCGTCACGCTCGGGCCCTATGTCGATGCCTCCTAACCTGATAATCAGGGCAGGCATGCCGATAGCCGCAGTCCCAAATATCCAAGCCCAATTCTTCATCGTTCTGTCCCTGTGTATGCTACAGGTTGAAACTCATCTCCGTCAAACAAAAAAGACCTGTCCTCCAGGTCTTTTTAAGGAAAGGCGAGAAAGTTGACCGCTATCCTTCTATCTCTTCTATACGATATCTAAGGGTGCCCGCCGGTGCCGAAACCTCCACCTCTTCCCCCCTCCTCTTGGCCAACAGTGCCTTTCCTACGGGAGATTCCACGGAAATTCTGCCCTCCATAGGGTTAGCCTCTCTGGGGCTAACCAAGGTATAGTGCAGCCTCTCTCCACTGATTAGATCGAGAAGAGCCACCACCTTGCCCACCCCCACCTTCTCGCCCTCAGGGCCTGCATCGGGCTGGATGGTGCCAGACCTGAGGGCCTCCTCCAGCTCCCTTATCCTGGCCTCCGTCTGCCCCTGATATTGCCTGGCTGCTTCCAAGGGGGCATTCTCTCGAAAGTCTTTGTCAGCGGCCGCCCTACGCAGCTCCTCTACTATAGACACCCGTTGTTGCTTAAGGGACTCCAGCTCTTGTAGAAGACGAGCCCTTCCTTCAGCTGTTAAGGGGACACTCTTCTCCTGGGCAGGCCTTTTTAAAGGGCCTTGCGCCTTAGCGGAGGACCTCTTCACCTTCAGATTGATGGAGAGATTAGTCCGGGTAAAGCCCTCCTTTTTTGCATAGAGCAAAAAGGCTCGAACAGATTCCAACCTCTTCAGGGAGTCGCTAGAGGTCCC
>JAZGDP010000171.1:0-3102 GCA_036477885.1 Dehalococcoidia bacterium | reverse complement strand
CAATATTAAATTAGTGAATTCACGATGGAAGCTGAAATGGCACATGCATATGGCCGTCGCTATACCTGCTGGACAGACCGTCACACAGACGTTTCAGGCGACTGCTACCCTCGACACGGGGTACGATTACGGCAACGAGGCATGGGTTGACTGGAAGAAGGAGGTGTGTCTAGCGTGCCCGCCCAATATAGGGGGCGACACCACGTCCTATTCCGGCCCCACCGCTGTGAGCCAGGGGCCACCGCTGTACGATGTGCAGGCCGTGGCGGCAGACGGCACCATCCTCGCTCGGGTGCAGCTTTGGGAGGTAGCGGGCCAGATTGACATCCTCTCCTGGCAGAACAACTAGGATAGCTTATTGTCGGGCAAGCACCTGGCTAAGCTGCGTGAGGTTGGTCCGTCGCCGATACACAGGCGTCATGGATATGGAGCAGACTGGTGGCACAAGCTTGAAACCCACACTTTAGAACGAGATAAGCGAGCCACATTACGAGCCGAAAACGCTTGACAAAGATATGAACCTAATAACAGCAATCCTAGTAGGAATAGATTCCAGGAATGCGCCTGCAGTCGAGAGAGGGTTGAAGGCCCTTGAACATCGCATGTCATACGACGAGAGGCGAGTTATTTGGAAAGCCTTCCGGGAATGGAGTGAAGGCCCCGATGATGGCGATTTCTGGAACGAAGATCTAAGAGATGCATTATTACGGTTAAAAGATCGCTATTCATAGGTGGTCATAAAAGAGGCGAAACTGGGCAGCATCGTTCCCATGACCATCTCCGTCGTCCTCCGCCCCGGCCTGCCTCATCTCCCCAAGCTGAACATGGTGGCCTCCCTAGCAGTGGTGCGCAGCATCCAATGGGTGACCTCCCTCAAACCTCTAATAAAATGGCCCAACGATGTGCTTATCCAGGGGAAGAAGGCCTCCGGCATGCTCAGCGATAGCTCTGTGAGAGGGCTAGGGCCGAAAAGGGCTACGCCGAGGCGGTGGATGAGGATGGCAATCTCTCGTTGAGGCGCTCCGATGGCAGCCTGATTACCGTTGTGGCGGGAGAGGTGAGTTCACGCCATTAAATTTTGGGGTCTCTTCGGGTCCTGGAGAGCAGATAGATAGGATTTGCCAAGCTGTAAAACATCTAACAGGCTAGATTGCCCCACCATATCGTATTATTCGTTCCCTTAAGTAGCCAGGTATTGGGGAATGTTAAGAAAGAGGCGGTGCGGTAAAGTTCACTTCTGCCGCTTTTTGCTCGATTTACCAGTTGCCTTTTTCCTTGGCGTCTTCTGTGTCTCTTTAGCAGACTCTTGGAGCGCTTGGGGCTTAGGTACATCGTCGGCCTGCTTCTGCTGGCCCTTCAACTGTTTCACCACTTCCGCTATATACTTTTCCCATAGGTCAGTAAGGACCTCGTTCTGCTGCTCTGCCGCCTGCTCTGGCATCTTTTGAGTGTCTGTAGCAGGCGCTTGGAGTTTAGGTGCATCGTCGGCCTGTTTCTGCTGGCCATTCAACTGTTTCACCACCTCCGTTAGGTCAGTAAGAACCTCGTTCTGCCGCTCTGCCGCCTGCTCTAGCTCTTGAGTGGCACCGCCCATGTTCTTAATAATCTCTGTGTGCGATCGGAGATGGACAGCATACTCTGCTATGGCAGAGCTCAGGCTTCCCAGGGCCTTCTCGACTTCTATCGGTGGCGCTTCTTCTGTAGCCCCAGGCTCAGGCATGGGCCTCTCACCTTTTTCGTGGGGCAGGAACCACAGGGTAGCCAACGCGATGATAACAAAGGTGAGGATAGGGAGCCCCACCATGAGAAACACACCCAAGATCAAAGCACTTTTGTTAGCCAGGAAGAGGATCGGCCATCCGATGGGGCCTAGGTTCTTTACCACCACGCCACGCACATTACTGGAGGGAACCTTGAAAGGGTCAACGTCGGAATTATCCCCTTGGGTGACGAGGACTCCTTGGCTCTTGTCCCCCTCTATGTCAACGATCCGGTGGGCGAGAATAGAGGGCAGCTTGAGCCTCTCCCGGGCATCTGAGGGCACATTGAAGACTATGACGTCTCCTACCTTGACCTCGGCGGGGGAGACACTCCTCTTCAGAAGGAGATCCCCCTCGTGGAAGGTAGGTTCCATGCTGGTGCCCCGGACCAGCAGGAAGGGGGAGGAGGTGCCCAGGGACAGCACGAGGCCCAGGTAGCCCGCCCCCAATAGAAGGAGAACCACCAGGGCAATTTTCATTTTCCCGAATTGGAAAACCCTCTTCATTCTTTCCCCAGATATTCTGTTGATTGGACTTCTAAATACCAGTAGTTCCAGAGCTCCCTCAAGTCTGTTGGCCGAGGGAACTCTTAAGCAGGCATCTGCTACTGCCGGGTTATGACGATGGACCAGACATCGCCGAGTACATCTGTTGAACCCGAGGAAACCCTGATGAGGACCCCCTCCACGGCGGAGTCGTTCACTGTGTCCTGCTTCATATACAGGGTAGAGAGGAGATAGACGCTGACGCCGTCGTCCATGTAGACCTCGATCTTGAAGTTCTCCCCCGCCTGGAAGCTGTTGGCCAGCGCCTCTTTCACCTCGAACTCGTAGAGAAATTCTCTGTTAGCTATGGCATTGCGTACCAGGGGTAGGGTGCTGTCGGCCTCGACACCTGGGGCGCTGTCACCTATGGGAGCACCGGTCTGGTTACCCTTAGCCTTGGCGATCAGCTTCGCGGTCACCACCACATCGGGCTCGTCTGAGAAGGTCTCCTTGGTCAGCCCGATGCTGGTGGGACCGAAGTTGGTGACCGTTATGGCGTTGACTACCATAAAACCCATCAGGAGGGCCCCGATCAGACCGACGAGGACCGCTGGGCGGAGACCCGCCGAAGCTATCCTATATCTAGGCAATGCGTTCATGATAGTAGTCGGTGGGCTCCCTCAAAGTCCGGTTGCTTGAGGGAGCCCTTAAACCGGCGTCTCCTACTCAAGAGTAACTACTATGTCGAAGCTGTCGGGGATGGAGCCGGACCCCACGTCAACCGTGACCGTCACCCCCTCCACGCCGGCGTCCGCCGTGGCCTGCAGCGTGTTAAAGGTGCCGAGCAGGGAGGTAGT
>JAZGDP010000170.1:0-14550 GCA_036477885.1 Dehalococcoidia bacterium | reverse complement strand
GTGGGTTTAATAACCGTCGTGGTTGTCGATGTGGCTGTGGGAGAAATTGGCGTGGGAATAGGAGTTGCCTCCGCGCAAGCCGCAACAGCTATCAGCACCGCTACCAAGAGAAGCGGCAGTCGCTTCGTGAGCCAACCTCCGACAAAGAAGAGACGCTCGAAAGTTAAAGGCATTCCCACCCCCCTAGTAGATAAGCGGTAGTCTACCAAAGGCGTCCTGCATTGTCAATTAAAGGAGGGTTCTTAAAAGAGGGGGAGATTCTTAATGGAATCCGCTAAAGGTAGCCATACTACCCCATTATTCCTCATTGCCCTCTCCCAACCCCTCCCTTTTCATCATCCGCAGACGAGCATCGCTGATGCCGAAATGATGAGCTATTTCGTGACGAACCACGGATTGGATCTCCCCCTCCATTTCCTTTTCAGAACGGCATATGGCTTCGATAGGCCTCTGGAAGATGGTTATCTTGTCCGGCACAACCATTCCATAGTGTCCGCCTCGTTTGGTTACGGGCACGCCTTGATAGAGCCCTAAGAGGGCCATTCTGCCCTTGAGTCCTACCGCAGCCAGTTGTCGGGGTGTAGGCCAGTCCTGCACCACAACATCGACGTTTTCCAGCCTCTCCCGAAACTCGGGGGCTAGCCCCTCGATGGCTTTGGTAACAAGGGCCTCAAACCTCTCCCTCTCCATATCTGCCTATGAGAGCCGGTGGAGGCCATCGGCTAGATCGTCGGACATTAGCTGCCCCTGACATCGGTAAGGTGCGAAGTTTTAAATCCCACTTTGAGCAAAGAGGCCCTTAACGCCTCCACCACCTGCTGCATATCCTCCTCCGTAACAAACCCCAAATGGCCTATGCGAATTATCTTCCCTGCCAAATTTCCGTATCCTCCCGCTAGTATCACTTTGTGTTCCTCCCTCAGGGTATGCAACAGCCTCTTGGCATCCATGCCCTGAGGTATTTGCACGGCGGTAACGGTATTGGAGGCCCACTGCTCCTGGGCCAAGAGGGACAGGCCTAAAGATTGTACTCCCTTACGCGTTGCCTTCCCCACTCTGGCGTGGCGCTCCACTATATTGGATAGGCCCTCCTGGGCCATCAGATCCAAGCTTTTCTCTAGGGCGAACAAAGTAGAGATGGCGGGCGTCCAGGGGGTCTGACCCTTCTCCAGGGAGCTCTTGGCCTTGGCCAAATCCCAGTAGAAACGAGGCATCTTGGCCCTGGCAGCAAACCTCCAGGCCTCCTCACTGATGCTCACCATGGCCACCCCTGGTGGGGCCATCCATCCCTTTTGAGAGGCGCTGATTACCACATCGCAGTGCCATGTGTCCACGGGCAGGTCTATAGAGCCTATGCTGCTTATGGCGTCCACCACCAGCAGTTTATCCAGCTCTTTGACCACTGCGCTCAGGGCAGCCAAGTCGTTGGTCACCCCGGTGGAGGTCTCGTTATGGGTTATCAGTGCTGCCTTTATATCGGGGGACTTTTTCAGGGCTTTGCGCACCGCTTCGGGGTCGGCGGGCTGGCCCCAGGGAAAGTCGAGGCGGATAACCTCGGCACCGTAGGTCTCCGCTATAGCAGCAAAACGCTCCCCAAAGAGGCCTATAGAGACGGCCAATACCTTGTCCCCCGGCGATAGGGTATTCACTACGGCAGCCTCCATGGCTCCCGTGCCAGAGGCAGTGAGGATTAGGAGATCGTTTCTTGTTTGGAAGAACTGCTTTAACCGGCCCGTAACCTTTTGGATTAGCCGTTCAAATCCTGGCCCTCGATGGTTGATCATAGGCTGGGCCATGGATTGGAGCACCTCTTCTGGGCAGGGCGTTGGGCCCGGGATACGCAAGTTCATAGCTCACCTCTTTTAAGACGTCCTATTTTGAGCGTTCTATGCGACCCCCTCTAAGGGCGGCAGAGAAATAATTAAGGTTTCCCGCTTTAAAGATGCAGAGATGTGGGCGCCGCACGGTCTTTATCAATAAATTCCCACCCGTCGTTCGGCTGGGGAGTTCGTCTGAGGCTCATTCGAAGACCTCACGATGAAGCCCGCTCCCCGGACGCTTTTAAATATGGCCTAAGAGCCTCCTCCCCACCACCCCCACTAGCTGTCTGGGCTTTTGTTATCTGAGTTGACGATTTTGGCGAAGCGGCGCTTGCCCACCTTTACCATGCTGCCGTCCCTTATCTCTATAGTATCGCCGGTAACCTTTTTTCCATCCACATCCACCGCCCCTTCGGCCAGAAGTCGTCTCGCCTCGGATTTACTTTGTACCAGCTCTGCGCAGAAAAGCAGGTCAGCGGGATACACCTTTATGACCTCCTCCTTAACAGGAGGCTCGTGGCCGGGTTCGTGAATCACGCCGATACCGCCAACGTCCCCGAAGCTCACCTTTTTCTCTCGTTTCACATCGTCCTGCTCCAGGGTGAGGGTCAAGGTCAACTGGGAATGGAGGGCCTGGAAGGAGAGGTATATGGTCAGCACGTCCTCCGGCAGCTCTCGCTGCTGGAACACCTGGGTAAAATTCCTTTCCGCAGCCGAGGCCGCCTGAGCGCCATGAAACTGGGCGACAACCTCCCTGGCCAGGTGTTTTTTTAGCTCCATAGGGTTCACCGAGCGGTGGGCTAGCTGTTCTTGGAACTCCTTCAGCTCATCGTCGCTCACATCGGTGACCAGCTCGAAATAGTCCATGATCAGCTCATCCCGGAGGGACATCATCTTTCCGTACATATCGTTGGGTGGGTCGGTAATGCCTATATAGTTGCCCAGGCTCTTACTCATTCGTTGAGAGCCATCGGTGCCAACCAGGATGGGGGTAAGGAAGACCTGCTGAGGACGCTGACCCATCACCTCTTGAAGCTCTCTCCCCAAAAGGATGTTGAATTTCTGGTCGGTGCCGCCAAACTCCACATCGGCCTCAATGACCACCGAATCGTAGGCCTGAAGTAGGGGATACAGAAACTCGGTTACGGCTATAGGCTTACCCTCTTTATACCGTTTATTAAAGTCATCTCTAGCTAAAAGCTGGGCCACGGTAAACTTGCTGGTGAGCTTAATGATGTCACCCAGACCAAACTTGCCGAACCACTCGCTTTGCCAGCGCACCTGGGTGTGCTCCTTGTCCACTACCTTGAAGAACTGCTCCATATAGGTCTCGGCGTTTTGCCTGACCTCATCCGCCGTGAGCATAGGGCGAGTAGCCGACTGACCGCTGGGGTCGCCTATTTGGGCCGTCCAGTCCCCCACGATGAGGATCACCTGATGGCCCAGCTGTTGTAGTTGGTGGAGCTTACGCAGACCTACCACATGACCCAGGTGAATATCGGGTCGGCTGGGATCAAAGCCCATCTTCAATCTTAGGGGCTTGCCCTCCTCCAGGAGGCTCTTGAACTCTTCCTCTACGATTATTTCGGCCACACCCCGACGCGATATAGACGAAAAATCCCTTTTTACCATGGCGTTATGAACTGCATCTCCTTCCCCTAGCTCAATAGGGCTCTAGTGCGCTCTACGTCTTTTATCATCTGCTCCTTTAGCTCCTCCACACTTTCGAAGCGAATCTCCTCCCGTAACCTTTCCACCAGCTCAATTTTAAGCCTCTTGCCGTATAGGTCGTCATTGAAGTCTATTATATAAACCTCCACCGTGCGCCTGTTCTCTGGGAAGGTGGGTCTTATGCCTATGTTGGTAGCCGATGGGTAAACGACGTCGGATACATATGCGCGGGTTACATAGACGCCATCGGCCGGCAGCGCTTGATCTGCGCTGACATCGATATTAGCGGTGGGAAACCCCAGGCTTTTGCCCCGCTTCTCACCTTTTACCACCCTGCCCCTCAGGGTAAAGGGCCGCCCCAGGAGCTTGCCGGCTCTTGCCACATCCCCTTCGGCCAGCGCTCTACGAATAGAGGTGCTACTGACTATCTGATCCCCCTGAGTGATAGGCTCCACCGTATCCACGCTGAATCCCATCTCCTGGCCTAGGGCTCGTAGAGTGGGCACGTTGCCTTCTCTGTTATGTCCCAATGCGAAATCGGGGCCCACCACCAACCCCCGCATTTTTAGGCTCTGCCGCAGTAGGGAAACAAACTGCCGAGCGCTGAGCTGGGCCGTCTCTTCTGTAAATGACACGGCTATGACGTAGTCTACCCCTAAAGCCTTAAGGAGCTCCAACCTCTCCTCTAAATCGTTTAGATATGTGACGGCGGTGCCGGGCGAGAGGACTGCTAGAGGGTGGTTGCTGAAGGTTAGTACCACGCTGAGGGCGTTACTTTTTGCCGCGGCGTCCTTGGTTTGTAGGATTAAACGCTGATGACCCAGATGGACACCATCAAACACGCCTATGGTGAGCACCGTCTCCTTTGCAGGGGAAACCTTGAAGAGTTCTTCTAACACCTCTATCTTCCTTCACAATAGCTCAGCCCTTAACCCCTCGAAGCCATGGAACGCTGCAGGGCAGTAACTAGCGCTACAGTCTGCTGCATCAGTGATTGGAAGTTTTCGAAGGTCAGGGCCTGGGCGCCGTCGGAGAGTGCGTGGTCCGGGCTGGGGTGGACCTCCACCATGATCCCGTGAGCCCCCGCTGCTACCGAGGCTAAAGCCAGGGGTGCCACCAGAAACCATTTGCCACTGGCATGACTGGGATCGGCTATGATGGGCAAGTGGCTGAGCTTCTTTATGATGGGTATGGCGCTCACATCCAAGGTGTTGCGGCTGTAGTTTTCAAAGGTCCTGATTCCCCGTTCGCAAAGCATAACCTGTCCATTTCCCTGAGACAGAATGTATTCGGCGGCCAATAGCCACTCTTCAATAGTTGCCGAGAGTCCCCTTTTTAACATCACCGGTTTTCGGGTCTTTCCCACCTCATCCAGAAGGATAAAGTTCTGCATGTTACGGGCCCCAATCTGAAGTATGTCGGCATAGCGGCTGACCAGCCCTACATCGCCTGGTGTAAGGACCTCAGTGATAATGGGCAGCCCAGTCTCCTCTCGGGCCTGGGCCAGTAGCTTGAGGCCCTCCTCCCCCAGTCCCCTGAAGCTGTAGGGAGAGGTACGGGGTTTAAAGGCCCCTCCCCTGAGAATATGGGCCCCCGCCGCCTTTACCGCCCTCGCTGTTGCTAGAAGTTGCTCCTCCGACTCTACAGCGCAGGGGCCGGACATGACGACCAGCTCGTCAGAGCCTATGTTAATGTTGCCTATCTTTATGATGGTGTCTTCGGGGTGGAAGTCTCGACTGGAGAGCTTATAAGGTGTGGAGATGGGTATGACCTGTGCCACTCCCGATAAGAGCTCCAGGGAATCTTTAAGCTCGGGATAGGTCTTACCCACCACACCTATAACGGTCCTCTCCACTCCTTTAGAGAGGTGCCCCTTTAGGCCTAGCCTTTCTAACTCCCTTTGAATACTGGCTATCTCTTCATCTTTAGCATCGGGCTTCATCACTACAATCATGTCATCACCTCTGTAAAAACACCCTTATCAGCCCATGGGCTGATTCATCTTCTTGGAGCCCTCAGGTCGTAAATTCTTCGCTCCTTTAATATATACGTGGACTATTTCATCGGCGCTCTTTTCGGTGTTCACCATAAGCAATATTCTAATACACATGGGTAAGCCGTCGGGGACGTTCATTTCGTGGCCGCATAGAAGGGCAACATCGTCCCATCCCAACTGTCGAGCGGCCAGGGCGGGGAATTCGGCAGTGAGGTCTTCAGTAGTGGTAAATATAGCACACGCTACATCATCTGTCTCTATCCCGTTGGATTCTATCATATTTTGTAACAACTCTTTAGCCGTCCCCACTATAGCCTCTTTAGTATTTGCTTCTGCAGTGGTTGCTCCGCGGATGCCTCTACACCACACGGCCGATTGCTCCTTCCAGAGATGGACTGTTTTTCCCCGCTAGCTTCTCTACAAATACCCGAGCCCTTGAGGCCCTTTCCTCTACGGGCGAGGAGCGGATGAGGTCTATCAAGGCGCTGCCCACCACGGCGGCATCGGCATAGGAGCCGATGGTCTCCACATGAGCTCGGGTGGAGACCCCAAATCCCACCGCCAGGGGCAGGGAGCTCTCCTTACGCACCCTGGCTATGAGGTTAGGCAATCCCACCGGCAGCTCCTTGCGAGCCCCTGTTACTCCCGTGAGGCTCACGCAATATATGAACCCGGTGGCCTGCCGACAGACCTTTCTTATTCGCTCATCGGTGCTGGTAGGGGCCAGCAAGAAGATGAGGTCCAACCCCCGGCTGAGACAGGCCTTGCGTAGAGGGGAGGCCTCCTCGGGGGGTAGGTCGGCCACTATAACCCCATCGAGCCCTGCCTCTGCTCCCTCCTCCGCAAAGCGCTCCAGCCCGTAAGTAAGAATGGGATTGTAATACCCCATCAGTACTATCGGCACCTCCACCGAGCGCTGCCGTAACCTCCTGCAGGCGTCGATACAATCCCTCAGGGTAACCCCCTGTCTTAAGGCCTCATGGCTGGCCTGCTGTATCGTGGCCCCATCGGCCAGGGGGTCGCTGAAGGGGACACCCAGTTCTATGATATCGGCTCCTCCCGCCACCAGTGCAGGCACAAGGGATGTTACAGCCTCCTTATCAGGGTAGCCCACGGTGAGAAAGAGGGCCAGCCCCGTTTTACCTGCTCTCTTCAGCTGGGCGAATTTCGCTTCGATTCTACTCATCTATCAGCTACCAAACGTTATGCTATAACCGTTATGGCCCGATGCTGCCATAGAGCAGCAAAAAAATCAGAATAGAACCCCTGGGGGTTCTAGTTGTGTATAATATCACTTTATATCAACCTTAGCAATAATAGACAGTTCGGTTGAGCAACTAGACAGAGGCTTAAAAACATCTACTCTTGACAAGAATGTGACTTCGTGTTAAATTTCCTTAATAAAGATAACATAAAGTTCAAAGGCGTTGACGAGGAGTAGTAAGAGGAGCCCTGTCCCTCAGAGAGTCGGGGTAAGGTGAGAGCCCGATGGAGAAGGCCTCTGAACTCGTCTCTGAGCCGTCAGGCTGAAAAGGCTCTTCAGGCTTAGTAAGTCTGATCGGAGACCGCCCGTTAAAGCGTAAAGAGTGTCCCGGTGCATCGGGGAAGAAGGGTGGAACCGCGAGATTTAATTTCTCGTCCCTTTGGGGGCGGGAATTTTTTATTGTGGCTGTACAGGTGGGGGCTTACCTAGGGAAAGATTAGCGTTTCTGGACAGTTAAACTTGAGCGAAATGTATGAGGAAGCCTATGAAGCTAACAGGTGCGCAGATAATATGTGAGTGTCTACTTAAGGAGGGTGTAGAGGTCATGTTTGGGTTGCCCGGAGGCGCTATACTCCCCTTCTATGGGACCCTACCCCAATACCCTCAGCTACGTCACATCCTGGTACGACACGAGCAGGGGGCGGCCCACGCCGCCGACGGCTATGGTCGAGCCACCGGCAAGGTAGGAGTCTGCATTGCCACATCTGGCCCGGGAGCCGCTAACCTGGTTACCGGAATCATGACCGCCCATATGGACTCCTCCCCCGTGGTGGCTATCACTGGGCAGGTGCCTAGGGCTATGATTGGAAAGGACGCCTTCCAAGAGACCGATGTCACCGGTATAACGCTACCCATAACTAAGCATAACTATCTAGTCATGAGCCCCGGCGATATTCCCATGGCTATTAGGGAGGCCTTCTACTTGGCCCGTACTGGCAGACCCGGTCCTGTCTTGGTAGATATACCCAGAGATGTGCTGCAGGAGGAAGCGGAGTTTGAGGGTTATCCTGAGGAGATGAATCTGCCGGGTTACTGCCCCAACCCTGAGCCGGACATGGAGCAGATAAAGAGGGCAGCCGCTCTCATCAGCGGGGCCCACAAGCCTGTCATAGTGGCCGGCCGAGGGGTGAACATCTCTGGAGCCCACGACGAGCTAAAGGAGCTAGCGGAGAAGGCTCAGATACCCGTCATCACCACCCTCCTGGGCCTTAGCGGTTTACCTGGTGACCACGTCTTAAGCCTTGGGATGCCCGGCATGCATGGGGTCGCCTGGGCCAGCATAGCCATAGAGGAGGCGGATCTTCTAGTAGCCATAGGCATGAGGTTCGACGACAGGGTTACAGGGAAGGCGAGCGCCTTCGCCCCCAACTCCAAGAAGATACACATCGATATCGACGCCAGTGAGATAGGAAAGAATGTTCAGGTGGATGTACCCATAATAGGGGATGTAAAAGAGGTCCTAAAGGCGTTGAATCAGCTGATTCATACCAATACCCATGTAGACTGGCTCAACCAGATCGAGGAATGGCGCAGAGAACACCCCTCCCTTAACATAAGGGATACCGATTCTCTCCTGCCCCAGTATATCCTTCAGCAACTTCAGCAGGAAACTAAAGGGGAGGCTATCATTGTTACCGGGGTGGGCCAACATCAAATGTGGGCCGCCCAATACCTATTTTTCACCACGCCAAACTCCTTTATCACCTCGGGAGGGGCGGGATCCATGGGCTTTGAGGTGCCGGCGGCCATGGGGGCTCAGGTGGGCTGTCCTGATCGAGTGGTGTGGTCTGTGGCGGGCGATGGCGGCTTTCAGATGACCATGCAGGAGCTGACCACTATGGTGGAGGAGCAGATACCGGTTAAGTTCGCCATCATGAACAATCAATATCACGGCATGGTTAGACAGTGGCAGGAATTTTTCTATAAAAAGGCCTATACGGCCACCAAGTTTCTCAACCCCGACTTTGTGAAGCTGGCCGAGGCCTTTGGGTGCCTGGGTATAAGGGTGACCGAGAAGAAGCAGGTCATCCCTGCTATCCACAAGGCTATGAGCTATGACGGGCCTGTCATCGTAGATTTTGTGGTGGAACCCGAAGAAAACGTATACCCCATGATCCCGTCGGGCCAGACCGTGGCCGATATGATTGAGGAACCCACTACCGAGGCTGTTTTCAAACAGAGCTAAGGGGAGCTGAAAGAATGAGCGCACCCAGACACATATTGGTGGCTTTAGTGGAGGACAAACCCGGCGTCCTCAATCGCATCGCCAGCCTTTTTCGCCGCCGCGGCTTCAACATCGCCAGCTTAGCGGTGGGCCATAGTGAGATACCGCACCTATCCAGGATGACCATCGTAGTAGAAGGGGATGGCACTGTTAGGGAGCAAGCGGCCCGGCAACTGGATAAGCTGGTGGATGTGGTCAAGGTGTTGGACATCACCGACGAACCCATCGTCGCCCGGGAGCTGGCCTTGCTTAAGGTTAAAGCCGTTCCACCTCAACGCAGCGAGATCATCGAGATAGTGGATATCTTCCGAGGAAACATCATAGATGTCTCCTCGGACACCCTCATCATCGAGGTCACCGGTGATGAAGACAAGATAGATTCCCTTTATAACCTGCTCAAACCCTTCGGGGTAAGGGAGATCATGCGCACAGGGCAGGTGGCCATGGTGCGGGGTATCTCTACCATGGACACCCAGGGAGGGTCAAAAAGGCCCAAGAAGTCCGCGCAGGAGTAGAGCTCTCACATATACATTACATATAAAAGACCTTTGACTGGTTGGGGTAGGTAGTGAACCAGCCTTCCAGGATAATGTCCTGGGGAGGGCCGGGAGGGAAGAATAACGACAACAGGGTACAGTGGAGTTTACAGGTAAGCAATAAAAGTTGAAGGGCCTATATTATTAACCGAGGACGAAAAAATGGCCAAGATATACTACGACAAGGATGCTGACCAAGGCCTGCTGGAGGGCAAGACCATAGGCATCATCGGATACGGAAGCCAGGGGCATGCCCACGCCCTGAACCTGAAGGATAGCGGCTGCCACGTGATGGTGGGCCTCTACAAGGGGAGCTCCAGTTGGCCCAAGGCCCAAGAGGCCGGTCTGGAGGTGGCGGAGGTGGCGGAGGTAACGAGGCAAGCCGATATAATCATGATGACTGTTCCCGACACGGTGCAACACGACATCTATCATCAGCACATCCAGCCTGGCCTGGCTTCGGGCAACACCCTCATGTTCGCCCATGGCTTTAACATACACTTCAAACAGGTGATTCCACCCTCCTATGTGGACGTTAGCATGATAGCCCCCAAGGCTCCGGGACACCGCATGAGAGAGCTTTTCTTGGAGGGTCCAGGGGTGCCCGCTCTACTGGCCATTCATCAAGACCCTTCGGGCAAAGCGAAGCAGACGGCTCTGGCCTACGCCAAGGGGGTGGGGTGCACTCGAGCCGGGGTGTTGGAGACCACCTTTGCCGAGGAGACGGAGACAGACCTCTTCGGGGAGCAGACCGTCCTATGCGGTGGTGTAACCTCCCTCATCAAGGCCGGCTTCGAGACTCTGGTGGAGGCAGGCTATCAGCCCGAGATAGCCTATTTCGAATGCCTTCACGAAGTGAAGCTCATAGTGGACCTGATATACCAGGGAGGCCTGGAATACATGCGTTATTCCATCAGCGACACTGCTGAATATGGAGACTACACCCGCGGCCCCCGGATTATAGACGATAATACAAAGCAGAAGATGAAGGAAGTCCTTAAAGAGATTCAGGACGGCAGCTTCGCTCGGGAGTGGATTACCGAAAACAAAGAAGGGCGCACCAACTTTGAGGCCATGAGGAAGAGAGACTCCAAACATCAGGTGGAGATAGTGGGAAAAGAGCTGCGCAGGATGATGAGCTGGCTGCAAAAATCAACTTAGGGGGAAGGATACAACACTAATAAAGGGGGGGTATAACATGCCAAGAGCCGAAGCATCAGTTACCATCAATGCGCCCATCGAGAAGATCTTCGATGTGGTTGCAGACCCAGAGCAGGTGCCCCAATATATGTCCGGCGTCAGCGATGTTAGCAACATCCAGGGCGATCCTGGGGAGAAAGGAAGCTCCGCCGATATCGCTTATCATGTAATGGGGATGAAATTCACCCAGCAAATGACTGTATCGGAGGTGGAAAAGCCCCGCAAATTGCTCTTGGAGATGAAGGGCGGCTTCCCAGGCACCTTCCAGTGGACTCTTGAGTCCCAGGGACAGGCTACGAAGGTTGACGTAAGGGTAGATTACAGCGTCCCCGGTGGCATATTAGGTAAAATCGCCAATCAGCTCCTTCTGGAGCGGATGAATCAAAAGAACATAGACGGTAGCGCTGAAAAACTAAAACTCCTCTGCGAGGCGTAGATAAAAAACCGTGGGAGAGGCTCCATGGCTATAGCGGAAGAATCGATAAACATAAATGCACCCGCCGATAGCATCTTCGATGTCGTCGCCAATCCGGCAAAGACACCCGAGTGGATGCCCGGCGTCAGCGGCGTGATCAATGTCCAGGGCCCTCCCGGCCAGGAAGGCACCTCCGCCGAATATGCCTATAGCGTTTTAGGAAACAAGTTCGATATGAATACTGTAGTGACCGAAGTGGATAAGCCCAGCAAATTAGTGCTGCAAATGGAGGGGGATTTCCCAGGCACCTTCCAAGTGTCGCTCCAGCCTCAAGGGCAAGCTACAAGGGTGGACCTAAAGATGGAGTATGACCTCCCCAGTGGGCTCTGGGCTAGAGGAGAGAATAGGGTGACTCTGATACGGGTAACCCAGCAAAATCTGGAGGAAGGGGCCGAAAAGCTTAGGCTCTTGTGCGAGGGCTGAAGGTAGATTATAGGGGAAGAGGTGACATCATGGAAAAAGTGATAATATTCGATACCACTATGAGGGACGGGGAGCAGGCCCCGGGCGCCACCCTGAATGTAGATGAGAAGGTGGAGATAGCCAAGCAGTTAGAAAAACTGGGGGTGGATATCATAGAGGCGGGATTCCCTTATAGCTCCCCAGGGGATTTCGAGGCGGTGCGCCGCGTGGGTCAGGAGGTCAGGGGCCCCATCATCACTGGCTTGGCCCATGCTCACCCCAAGGCTATAGATGCCTGCTGGGAGGCGGTGAAGGAAGCAGAAAAGCCTCGAGTGCACATCTTCCTATCCAGCTCAGACATCCACATCTTTCATCAGCTCAGGAAAAATCACGAGGAGATCCTCGATATAGCCACCGAGATGGTGGCCCGGGCCAAGAAATACCTCAGCGATGTAGAGTTCTCACCTATGGATGCTACCCGCACCAATAGAGAATATCTATATCGAGTCCTCGAATCGGTGATTGATGCTGGGGCCACCACGGTGAACATACCCGATACGGTGGGATACACTACCCCCGACGAGTTCTACGACCTTATAAAAAGCATCTTTGAAAATGTTCCCAATATCCATAAGGCGGTGGTGAGTGTCCATTGCCACAATGACCTAGGTCTGGCGGTGCCCAACAGTCTTGCTGCCATAAGGGCGGGGGCTCGCCAGGTGGAGTGCACCATAAACGGCATAGGAGAGCGGGCGGGCAACGCCTCCATGGAGGAGATAGTGATGACTCTAAGGACCCGCCATGACCTCTATGATGTAGTCACCGATATAGATACTACCCAACTCTATCCTACCAGTCGTCTGGTCAGCGACCTTACAGGGATGGTGGTTCAGTCCAACAAGGCCATTGTGGGTGCCAACGCCTTCCGCCACGAGTCGGGCATACACCAGGATGGCATCCTCAAGAACCCCATAACCTATGAGATCATGGACCCTGCCTCGGTAGGGGTTCCTCGTAGCACCCTATACCTTGGCAAACTCAGTGGCCGCCACGCCTTGAAGAAGCGCTTGGATGAGCTAGGCTACAGCCTGAACGATGAAGGGCTTGCTCGGGCCTTTCAAGCCTTCAAGGAGGTGGCCGATAAGAAAAAGGAGGTAACCGATAGAGACCTGGAGGCCCTCATGGGAGAAGAGCGGCGCACCCTGTCGGAGACCTATCATCTGGAACATGTCCAGGTGGCGTGCGGCGACCATGATATCCCCACCGCCACGGTGAAGCTGGTGGGGCCCAAGGGCGAGACCCTTGCCGATGCCTCCTTGGGTGATGGACCGGTGGATGCGGTATGCAAGGCCATAAATCGCATCGTTGGGGTGTCCAACAAGCTCACCGAGTTCAGCGTCAGGTCCATCACCGAAGGGTTAGATGCCATGGGCGAGGTTACCATCAGAATCGAGAGCGACGGCGAGACTTTCATAGGACGCGGTGCCGACACCGATATCATCGTGGCCAGTGCCAAGGCCTACATGAACGCCTTAAATCGCCTGCTGGCTACCAAAGATATATCTAAAATTAAAGAGTATTCGGCGGGCTCAAAGGGTCAATGAGAAAATGCTGCTAAAGAGAAAAACCGTTGGAGTGGACGACCTTCTAAACCTTTGTGAGCCTGAATCACGGAAGATGTTAGAACGGGCGATAGCTTTATGGCAAGAGGCTGGTAACCCAGTAGATGCCAAAGGCTATTGGCTGCACTTTAAGGCGCCTAAAGACAAGAAGGCATATGAAATCTTCTGGGCGGGGATGCCTAACAGTGTGCGACGTGTTCCTCACTTTGAGGTCTCCTTTAGGTATCTGGTGGATAAAGGTATACCTGAGGTATTGGTAGAGCATTTTAAGGATAATCTAAAGGGAATCGCTAATTTAGATCCTTCAAGCGATAAGAAATATATCCCTATGAAGGTGAATGAAAAATTTTCCGAGGCCGATGTTGACAAACTGGTGGAAAGTGCATTGAACCTGGCTGGAAGCATCTAGGGAGGCTGCTGATGGGCTCTACTATGGCGGAAAAGATCCTCGCTGCTCACTCGGATAGGAAGAAGGTAACCCCCGGCGAGCTGATAAACGTCAAGGTGGACCTGGTCATGGCCAACGATGTTACTGCCCCCATCGCCATCAAGCAGTTCCGCAGGCTGGGCCTTTCCAGGGTATTCGATCCCCAGCGGGTGGTGATGGTGCCCTCTCATTTCGCCCCCAATAAAGATATTCAGTCGGCGGAGCAGGCCAAGATAATGAGGGAGTTTGCCAAGGAGCAGGGCCTCATCTATTTCGAGCAGGGGGCGGCGGGCATCGAGCATGTATTGCTGCCTCAGAAGGGGCTAGTGTTACCGGGCTATGTGTATACCGGCGCCGATTCCCATACCTGCACCTGCGGCGCTCTGGGGGCCTTCGCCACCGGCATGGGCAGCACCGATATAGCCGTGGCCATGGCCACCGGCGAGATTTGGATGAAGGTGCCCTCCACCCTGAAGTTCGTCTATCATGGCCAGCTCAACAAGTGGGTGCGCAGCAAGGACCTCATCCTTTATACCATCGGCCAGATAGGCACCGACGGCGCCCTCTACTCGGTGATGGAGTTCACCGGCGAGGCACTGAAGGGGCTATCCATGGACTCCCGCTTCACTATGACCAATATGGTGGCCGAGGCGGGCGGTAAGGCCGGCCTCATGGCTGTGGACGAGGTGACCCTGGAATATGTGCGGGCCCGCTCCGATAAGCCTTTCACCGTGTATGAATCGGACCCCGACGCCGAATATGACAAGGTGTATGAGTTCGACGCCTCTAAAATCGAGCCCCAGGTGGCCCTCCCCTTCAGTCCCGGCAATACTGCACCTCTTGACCAGGTAAAGGACGATATCAAGATAGACCAGGTGTTCATCGGCAGTTGCACCAACGGCAAACTAGAGGA